>JBBQUC010000331.1:0-5180 GCA_038212815.1 Cytophagales bacterium | reverse complement strand
TAGCATTATTATGATGAGCAGCATTGCCGGTGACACCCCCGACCCCGGCCTGGGTATGTATAGCGTCAGCAAAGCCAGCATGAATATGCTCACTAAAGTGCTGGCCAAAGAGTGGGGAGCCGCCGGGATTCGGGTCAACGCCATTTGCCCCGGTCTAATTAAAACCAAATTTAGTCAGGCCCTCTGGCAGGACGATAAAACCCTGGCACACTTCACCAAACGCTTACCCATTGCCCGCATGGGTACCACTGACGAGATCAGCCCACTGGCCCTGTTTCTGGCTTCATCGGCTTCGTCGTACTGCACGGGCAGCCTATTCTTTGCCGATGGGGGAACGGTAATCTAGGGGTCACATAAACAACACCCCAAATTTCTCTTCTTCCAGCACGGGCCGCCACTTGGCAATCAACTCGCGGTAGGCCACGCCAACGGGCCGAATCTGCCGATTAATGTCGTACAGGCCCAGCGGATTTACCCGCCCTGCGTCGTCGCGCAGGGCGGTATCCCAATCGACCTGGTCGATGAGGCTGTACCAGGTAAACCCCAGCATGGGTACCCCGTCTTTTTTTAGCTGGATAAAGTTAGCCCATTCTTTTTTGAGCCAGGCCACTGCATCGGGTTCGACGATATTGGTTTCGGTATGCATCACGGGCAGGTGATAGCGGTTGAAATACTGGTGCGTGATGACATAATACCCAAAAATCTCGCCGGAGGGGGTAATCTTGCCGCTACAATCCACCAGATGCTCGTTGGTGACGTAATAATCGTTACCCATGATGCAGTTGGCTTTCACCTGGTTTTTATGAAACCACTCGTACTCTTGCCGGGTCATGCCGTTGTCGAGCAGGTACTGATACATCTTCACACTCGACGGATAGCCGTAGGTCAAATCGAGGGACAGAAACCGCTTTTCGTTCAGAAAATCGGCCATATCCTCGCAGGTAGGGTCTTCGGGATGGAAATACTCCGATGATTCACTCTGGATAAAGGTAGCATTGGGAGTTACCTCCAGAATGGACTGCATGGCCATTACGTTGGCTTTACAGATAATTTGCAATGCCCGGACAAAGGCGGCATCGCTGGCGAGGCATTCGTTCCACCAGCCGTATTGGGCCGAAAACTGCGCGGCCACGAAAATCTCGTTGACGGGCGTATAAAACTGAATAGTCGGAAACCGGTTGGCAAAAGCGCGGGCATACTCGGCAAAATAGGCGGGCCAGTCGGCGTTCTGGAACGAGCCAATCCAGTCGGGTACCCCAAAATGACATAAATCCACGATAGGCATAATGCCCAGTTCGGCCAGGTAGCCAAAGGCTTGGTCGGTAAATTCCCAGTTATACTGGCCGGGGCCGGTATGGGTGGCGTAATAAGGCGGGCCGTAGCGCAGAAACTGAATACCCATTGCCTTTACCAAATCAAAATCCTCGCGCCAGCGTTGGTAATGCCCAGCTTTTTCCATCTCATCGATCCGCTTGGTCTGGCCGTTGGGGAGCCGGATGGTGGGGTAGCTATTTTCGATACCCGTGGCAAACATGAAGGTATTGAGAGCCATTCGTTAAAGCTTGTCTAATCGCCCGCCATCGGCAATGAGCGTGGTGCCGTTGATGAATTTAGCCTCATCGGAAGCCAGGAAGCAGATGGCAGCCGCAATGTCATCGGGCTGACCAATTACGCCGTCAATTTTCTCTTTACCACTTTTCACATTGGGATTGTTCCAGAGCATGGGCGTATCCACGGCTCCGGGAGCCACGCAGTTGATGCGTACGTTGGCAATATCATACTCGATGCTCACCCCCCGGCTAAACGCTTCCAACCCACCTTTGCTGGTGGCATAGGGAATTACATTGGCCGTGGTCTCGTGGGCATGGACCGAACTGACATTGACAATGGCCCCACCCTTCATGTGCGGAATGCAGTATTTGCAGAACAGAAACACCGCCCGCAGGTTGGTGTTCATTACTTTCTCCCAATCGTCGAGGGTGAGGTCAACCAGAGGGGTAAAAGTCATGGTGGCGGCATTGTTGACCAACACGTCGATGCGGCCCCAGGCATCGAGGGCCTGCTGCACGGCGGCTTTTACCGCATCGGGGTCGGCAATATCGGTGGGGGCAAACAGGGCCGTACCGCCTTTATCGGTAATGGTGGTCAGTACCTCCTTCGCTTCATCGGGGTTGCGCCCAATAACGAGCACCTTGCCCCCTTCGGCAGCCAGGCGCAGGGCCGTGGCCCGCCCAATGCCCGATGTACTACCCGTAACGATACAAACCTTATCCTGAAAACGCATGATGAAATAGATCACTGTTCTGCTGATGCCAACAGCTTGATGGGGGTACTGTTCAGTAAATCGAGGGAGTGGCAGGAAATTAGTTTGTCGATTTAAACCCCGCAACCTACTTCATTGGATATGTTTGCTGCCAAATGCGGTTATCTTTGTGACAAATAGCCCAGAGTATGGAGTTGATCTTAGAAACTGGTTCAGCCGATAGTGGGTTTGGTTTGGTTGACCAGGCGCGAGCGGGGGTGAACCGCACCAAAGCTGATGAAGTAGCTCAGTTGGTTGGCTTGACTGATAAAGAAATGGCCCGTATTCTTAATGTATCTGAGCGGACCTTGCACCGCATCCAACCTAATGCTCGCTTAGGTAGCAATGCCTCTGAGCGGTTACTGCTGCTCGAAGCCCTCCTTCGGCATGGTTTATCCGTTTTCGATGAGCGGGCCGATGTGCTGGGCCGCTGGCTGCGTTTGCCACTACCTGAACTACGCCGACAGGCTCCTGTTGCGTTGTTAGATACAGTCACCGGCTTTGGTATGGTGCATACCGTGCTGGGCCGTATTGAACACGGTATCTACGCGTAACAACTCATGAGCAACAACTTCACCGTTGTTTATCGGCTAATTAAAGAGCAGTTCACTAATACACCCCTCTCGTCGGAGGGAGCAAGACTATGGGGTGGTCGCTGGAATCCGCCGGGCGTTGGTATCCTCTATACCTCGGCAAGCCCTGAACTGACCCTGCTGGAGCAATTGGTCCATCTACCCACCATGCCTTACGATGATCTTCCTCGTCTTTGGCTGCTTACGTTAGTCTTACCCGAACCACCCCGTGTGCTAACTCCTGATGACCTACCTCCGAATTGGCGTGATGAAGCCAGTTTTGTAGCCAATCATGAGCGGCTGGGAACCTGGCTTCGTCAACCTGATGTGCTGGCAGTAGGAGTTCCGTCAGCAGTAGTGACTGAATCAGTCAATTACCTGCTTCATCCGCAACACCCTGCCTTTCCAAACATCGAAATCCGTCAGCTAAAGCCTTTCCCAATTGACTCTCGCCTGTGGCGAACTAGTTAAGAACAGGATGGCAAACCCCTGGAAGATGCACCGCAAAGAATTCTTTGCTTTCTTTGCGGTGCCCTTCGCGTTGGGCATACTCGTTTGGTCAACCCAAGTCTATGAAACACCTCCTGCTCCTTCTGCTTGCCCTGCCCGCTGCTGCGCAAACCGACAATCAGTATAACCTCATTCCGTTTCCGGCCCGGTTTGCGGGGGGCGATGGTCAGTTTACCCTGGCCGCCACTACCCGAATTGTGATGGCCCCCGCCACCGATGCAGGCGTGAAAGGGGTGGCCCAAACCCTGGCTGCGTACCTGAAAACGGGTAGTAACCTGTCGCTACCCACAGTCCCCGCCAGTCCGGCACTGGCCAAAGGCCCGCATATTTTTCTGACCCTCGATAAAAAAGGCCCGCTGGGCGACGAAGGGTATAAACTGACCGTTACCCCTGCCCGCATTACGGCGGAGGCCACCACCGCCAAAGGCTTGTTTTATGCCGCGCAGACCATCCGGCAGTTGCTGCCCACTACGCCTGGTGCTGCTACTCTGCCCGCCTGCCAGATTCAGGACAAACCCGGCTACAGCTACCGGGGACTAATGCTCGATGTCGGGCGGCATTTCATGCCCGTGGCTACCGTCAAGAAGTTTATCGACGTGATGGCTATGCACAAAATGAACACCTTTCACTGGCACCTCACCGACGATCAGGGCTGGCGGATCGAGATCAGGAAATACCCAAAACTGACGCAAATCGGGAGTCAACGCAGGCAAACCGTGGTGGGGCATAATAGCCAAAATTACCCCCGGCAGTACGATGGCAAGCCGTATGGTGGCTATTATACCCAGGATCAGATCCGCGAGGTGGTGCGCTACGCGCAGACCCGCTTTGTCACCATCGTGCCCGAAATTGAGATGCCCGGTCACGCGCTGGCGGCTTTGGCCTCGTATCCCGAACTGGGCTGCGACCCCACCAAAAAATACGAAGTAGCGACTCATTGGGGCGTGTTTGAGGATGTGTACTGTCCATCAGAAAAGACGTTCACATTCTTGCAGGATGTGCTGACCGAAGTAATCGCGCTATTTCCGGGCAAATACATCCATATAGGGGGCGATGAATGCCCCAAAACGGCCTGGAAAACCAGCGCGTTTTGTCAGGAGTTAATCAGGAAACTGAAGCTGAAAGACGAACATGAGCTGCAGAGTTATTTCATTCAGCGCATCGGAAAGTTTTTGAGCAGCAAGGGCCGGGCCATTATTGGCTGGGATGAGATACTGGAGGGTGGTATCGCTCCCAACGCAACGGTGATGAGCTGGCGGGGAATTCAGGGGGGAATCGAAGCGGCTAAACAAAAGCACACGGTGGTGATGTCGCCAAGCGACAATTGTTACCTTGATTATTACCAGGGCAACCCCGCTACCGAGCCGCTGGGGATTGGTGGGTATCTGCCCCTCGACAAGGTGTATGCCTATGAACCAACCCCGAAAGAACTGACCCCTGCCGAGCAGAAGTTTATTCTGGGCGTGCAGGGCAACCTCTGGACGGAGTATATCGACACGCCCGAACAGGCCGAATACATGGCCTTCCCCAGAGCATTGGCCCTGGCCGAGATCGGCTGGATGCCTGCCGGAACCCAGTCTGGTAAACGCAATTTCGAGGATTTTGCCCTGCGGCTCAAAAATAGCCTGCCCCGGCTCGATGCCATGAACGTAAACTATGCCAAACGCCTGTTCGATATCAATGCCCAAACGCAGGTGAACAACCAGGGGCAGGTGCAGGTAGTGTTAAGCAAACTCGACTCCGACAGCCGGATTTTCTTTACCACCAACGGCAAAGAACCCAGCCCACAATCCACG
>JBBQUC010000330.1:0-5222 GCA_038212815.1 Cytophagales bacterium | reverse complement strand
CGCCGAGAAACTGAAACTCTACGAGGAAAACCGAACCATCGAGATCGCTCCTTTGGCGTATATGCGGGGCCGAACCCTAAACCACGCGTTTATCCTGCTCGATGAGGCTCAGAACACCACGCCCATGCAGATGAAAATGTTTTTGACCCGCATGGGACCAACATCGAAGGCCATCATTACCGGAGACCGTTCGCAGATTGACTTACCCAACCGGCAGAAATCAGGTCTGAATGAGTCGATGAGTATTTTGAAGAATATTAACGGCATTGCTTTCGTTGAACTGGATGGAAGCGACGTAGTGCGCCACCGACTGGTAAAAGATATTGTGGCAGCCTATGAAAAAGCGGGACAATAATGCCCATGCGCCCCTAAAAGCCGGTTGGACCTGGTTAACCGGCTTTCTGGTATGCGTCACTGTGGTTGCATTGGCCCAGCCCCTCCCCCCTACCGGGCAACGCTGTGCCACTGCCGATTACCAACAGCGGCTGCACCGCCTGAGTCCCCAACGTCAGGCTGACTGGAACGCGCTTAATCAGACCCTCGATGCGTTCATCCGTGATCAGTCGGGGGCTAACCTTCGCTCCAAAGCAGCTAGTGATACGGTCTATCGGATTCCGGTGGTGGTACACGTTATTCACAATAACGCCAA
This sequence comes from Cytophagales bacterium, assembly GCA_038212815.1. Lineage (GTDB taxonomy): Bacteria > Bacteroidota > Bacteroidia > Cytophagales > Spirosomataceae > JBBQUC01. Next base: position 4,573 of record JBBQUC010000330.1, on the reverse strand, counting down.
CGGCACCATTGGTGGCGCAAATAACCCGAATATCTCTGAACAACAAATTGCCTCGCAGATCACGGTGCTGAACGAAGACTACCGACGCAAAGCGGGTACTAACGGGTTCAACACCAGCGCAATTGGTGCCGATGCGGGGATCGAGTTTTTTCTGACAAACAAAGACCCGCAGGGCCAGCCCAGTACTGGCATTACCCGGCACTACTATACAACCAAGACTACCTTCGACATTAATAACGATGCGGAAGAACTTTCGCAAATTGCCTATTGGCCCAGCGACCGGTATCTGAACATCTGGGTCTGTGCAGTGAAAGGGGATTACCTGGGGTTGGCGCAGTTTCCGAGTGGTGCCGAGTCGATACCAGGTCTGGATTTTGCCACGGGTGAGCGGATCGACGGGGCCATTATCGACTACAAAGCTTTTGGGCGGCAAACGGGGGCCATTGCGGATCCCGACTATAACCTGGGTCGTACCACCACCCATGAGATTGGCCACTGGCTGGGCCTTATTCATACCTGGGGCGATCTATTTTGTGGCGACGATTATGTGGCCGACACGCCCCCCACCGAACACAGCCACAATGTCAGAAACTGCAATCAGACCTACTCGACCTGCGTAAGCGGGCAACGCACCCGCGACCTGATTGAAGATTATATGGACTACTCGCCCGACCGCTGCATGAACCTATTTACCAAGGGGCAAGTGGGCCGGATGCGGGCCGTACTACAGGTTAGCCCCCGGCGGTTGCGGCTCATCAACTCCGTGGCCGCTCTGCCCGAAGCGGAGACACTCACGGTCAAGCTTTATCCGAACCCGGCCAGCCTGGAAACTACCGCCGATATATCGTTCAAGAGTTTTCAAACCGTTACTATTACCCTCTACGATGTGGCAGGCCGACTGGTACGCACCTTCGACCCTTATACCAATTCGCCCAGCCTGCGCGTATCCATACCCGTCAACAACCTGACCGCAGGCCTGTACATCCTCCGCGTCAGCACCGGCGAAGAAACGGTAAGCAAGCGGTTAATCATCCTGTAGTCTATGCTGACCGTTACCCTTATTGCTACCCCCACCGACCTCGACTACGCCTTCGCCATTCGGCGCGAGGTATTTGTGGTTGAACAGAACGTCTCTGCCGAAGACGAATATGATGAATTTGAACCCAGCAGCCGCCATTTTCTGGCTCGTTTAGAGGCTGAGCCCGTGGGTACTGCCCGCTGGCGAACTACCGACAAGGGGATAAAACTGGAGCGATTTGCTGTGCGGGCCGCTGCCCGTGGCCAAGGGGTAGGCAAAGCCCTGGTACGAACTGTGCTGGACGATGTTTTTGCCCACCATCCCCAACTCACCCAGTCGATTTACATGCACGCCCAACTCTCGGCCATGCCGCTCTACCTCGGCTTTGGGTTTGGGGCCGTTGGCGAGCAATTTGCCGAGTGTGGCATTCAGCATTACACGATGGTGCTGCCCCGCATTGCCTACCCCCACCAGTAAGCCATGAAAGGCTATCCGTTTGTGCGCTATGCCGTAGCACTGATGCTGGGCATCCTAGCCTATGTGGCTCTGCCCAATGGAGTTTGGTTGCCGCTGATGGCGGCAGGCATGGGAGGCATATTGCTTGGATGGGGGTACTGGCAACATCGGCAGCAGGTACTAAAACCCATTCAGTTTCGGCAGGGGTTAGGGGTAATGCTACTCCTGTCGGCTTTAGGCTGGGGGAGCACCTGGCTACATACTCCTGCCCGTCAGCCCAACCACATCGGCCAGCTAACCCAACCCCTCACAGCCTATGAGGGGGTAGTAACTACTCAACCCGAAGAACGCACCAAAACCTATCGGGTTGAGCTAACCCTGCGCCGGGCGTTAGTGGAGGGCCGCTGGCAACCCCTCAGTGGGCGGGTCATTACCTACCTCGACAAGACCAACACACCCCTACCCCGCTATGGCGAGGTATGGCTAGTGGGTGCCCCACCCCGCCCCATCGACCCGCCCCTTAATCCCGGCGAGTTTAACTATCAGCAGTTTCTGGCTTACAAAGGCATCGACCACCAGCAGTACCTGCGTCCGTACCAACGGCGCATCCTGGGCCTGTCTCCACCCAACCGGCTTACCGCCCTGGCTATTCAGACTAACCAGTTTGCCGACTCGGTGCTGACCCACCACTTGGGCAACCGCGCCGAATATGGCCTGGTGAACGCCATGGTGCTGGGCGTACGCGACGATTTAGATACCGAACAGTACCGGGCGTACGCGGCTGCCGGGGCCGTACATATTCTGTCGGTTTCGGGCCTGCACGTCGGCATTTTGTTTTTTGTACTCACCTGGGTGCTGGGTAAACTGGCTCCATCGCAGCGAAAGCGCGTTTGGGTGGCCATGCTAAAACTAGCCCTTTTGTGGTTCTACGCCCTCATGACTGGCTTTTCGGCTCCGGTGTTGCGGTCGGCAGCCATGTTCTCGATTCTCATCGTGGCCGACGCTTCGGGCCGACCGCATAATTTGCCCAACACGCTGGGAGTCTCCGCCTTTTTTCTGCTATGTTTCGACCCCTACACGCTGTTTTCAGCGGGGTTGCAACTGTCCTATCTGGCGGTGATGGGTATTGGTGCCTGGATGCCGTACCTGAATCAATGGGTCACATTCCGGTATGTCTGGCTCAACCGACTTTGGCAACTGACGGCAGTGGCCCTGGTGGCGCAGTTAGCTACGTTTCCGCTGGGTGTATTTTATTTCCACCAGTTTCCAACTTACTTTCTGCTGGCCAATCCGGTGGTAATTCTCGCGTCGGAGTTACTACTGCCACTGGCTATGGCTACGCTGGCTTTTTGCTGGGTGCCGGGACTGAGTGCTGGGCTGGGTTGGCTTACGGGCAAAGTGGCGTGGCTTCTTAACGAAGCGGTGGGGTTAACCGGACAATTGCCCGGTGCGGCTTGGGAGGGTTTATGGCTCTCGGCAGCGGGGCTGGTACTCCTCTACGCGCTCATTTTAGCGGGGGTAACGGCTCTGCAAACCCGGCGACCCGTTTGGCTCTGGGGCGTGGCCTGCCTAAGCCTGTTACTGGCCGTATTGACCATTGGTGAGGAGATTAGCCAACGACGACACCGGCAACTGGCGGTGCATTTTTTGCCCCATCGCACGGCCCTTAGCCTGACTTATGGCCACCGGGCCACCCTGCTCACCGATGCCGACTTTCAGACCGATCCCCGCTCGTTTGATTTTTACCTGAAAAATACCTTTGGCCGCTGGGGAGTGGCCCACCTCACCACCCACAACCTCCGGCAGCCCGATACCTTAACCCATGCACTGTGGGCAGGCGGGGTGTTTCGGCAAACCCCCGCCTATACGCTCTGGGTCTGGCAGGGGAAACGGATTCTGATAATCAATCGGCTGAGTGGGGATATCCACTGGCGGCTACCTGCTGTGGTAGACTATTGCATCATCCGCCGGAATGCCCTCCACGAGTGGTCGCAACTACGGGGGCGGGTAGTAGCCCGGCATATCCTCTTCGACGACTCTAACAAAACACCCCTGACCGACCGCCTGCTGGCCGAAGCCAAACAGCGCGGTATTGCCTGCTATTCCGTGCGGCAGCAGGGCGCGTATGTTACGGAGTTAGAGTGAGGATAGGTAGGGTAACCTATTACAGGCTACTTATTTCGAACATTTCTTCGTAGGCAATCATGCCATCGATAAATGCCTGCCCTACCGTATTGCCGTGGCAAAAATTATGCACAAACGTAAAATTAGTCAGTATGGCCCCTTTATACCGGGTGGCTTCCACTAAACAGTCGGTTATGGTAGCTCCGGTCAAATTGGCCTCCCTAAAATCGGTTGTTTTGATATTACACCCAATAAATCGACAATTTGCCAAGTTGGCGTTGGTGAAATACACGCAAAAGAATCCTCATTTTCAAAACACAGGTTCGGAAAATGGCGTACTCCATTGGTATAAGCAGCCAGAAGTTGCTCAATTGTTTCAATTTGCATGCTCAAAAAGTGGTAGTCTAAGTTGGTGCCACTGCTGGTTCACTGAAACTGAAACGCAACATACGTACAGGGTCCGGTACTGGTATTTTGAATGGCGTGGGGTACGTTAGATTCCAGGAAAATCACATCGCCCACTGTAGCCGGGTGGAGTTTCCCATTGATGCTTTCCTGCGCTGAGTGATCGACCATCAACAGAATTTCGGCGGCTCGGTGGGTGTGGGGCGGGTGGCTCCATAAACCTTTATTGAGTGTGGTTACGTGCATCTCGAAGCGGCTGGTCATCGTGGTGGCCCGGTCAAACATCCGCCGGACACCGCCTTTGTCGTGGGTAGTAAACGGTACTTCCTTCCAGTTGATGCAGAAAGAGCCACCCGCTTTTTGGCCTCGTTCGGAGTCAGCAGGCGCTCTGGAAGTATAGCGCATTACATAGTACGTAGCAGGAATACCCCCTTTATTAGCGACTTCATGTTCATCGCCGGGCATAATTAGGGCAATGCTGCCAACCCCCAGCGTTTTCGGAATGCCTGCAAGGGTAACGGTTAGTTCACCCGCCTTTATAATGAGCAACTGCTCCTCGTCTAGTGTATG
>JBBQUC010000329.1:0-5242 GCA_038212815.1 Cytophagales bacterium | reverse complement strand
CTTTGTGAGCGAAAATACCAACCGCTGGTACCGGAAAGAGCAGCGGCTCTCCACCATTTTCAGTACGGCGGCGGGCATCGCCATTTTGCTCTCGTGCATGGGCCTGTTTGCCGTGGCGCTCATCAGCATCGAACAGCGGACGAAGGAAATTGGCGTACGTAAAGTGCTGGGGGCCAGTGTCAGTAGCCTGGTCACTCTGCTCAGCAAAGACTTCCTGCGGCTGGTGTTGGTGGCCATTATCCTGGCTACGCCGCTGGCGTGGTGGGCCATGACCAACTGGCTTGGCGACTTCGCCTACAAGATCGCCATGCCGTGGTGGGTGTTCGCGCTCACGGGTGGAATGGCCGTCATCATCGCCTTTGTCACCATCGCTTTCCAGAGCGTCCGGGCAGCACTGATGAACCCCGTGAAATCATTACGGTCCGAATAAACCTTCAACATTATGTTCAGAAACTACCTCAAAATCGCGGGGAGGAACCTGCTCCGCAACAAATTATTTTCGCTAATCAATGTCATTGGTTTGGCCCTCGGCATGGCCTGTTGCATGCTCATCGCGTTGTACGTCAACACAGAATGGTCGTTTGATCGCTTCAACCCTAATATAGACCGGGTTTATATGGTGAATAAGGTGGTCAGTGAGCCAGGTAAAAATGCCCAAAAAGATGCACTCTCTCCGGGGGCAATGGCTCCTGAACTGGAAAAAGTTTTCCCCGAAGTAGAAAAAGCCGTTCGGGTTCGTCCTTGGTTTACCGACATGCTCATCAGCTACGGGACAACCAAAAACAAAGTAGCTGATGTTATTTATGCCGATGCGGCCGTCTTCGAGGTCCTAGGCTTCAAACTTCTGGCGGGTAATCCTAAAAATGCGCTTGTGGACCCACAGACGGCGGTGATTAGTGAGGAGGTGGCCCACTTGTTCTTTGGCAACGAAAACCCGATTGGCAAGACGCTGATGACCCTCAACGATATTCCGGTAACCATCACAGGAATTGTTCAGAACCAGCCTAAAAATTCGCATTTACCCTACAAACTGTTTATCTCCTGGGCCACGACCACCGCTCAGGCCAATGCGCCAAACTATAGTTGGATGAACAACTGGCTTACCCAAGTTTTATTTACCTACGTTCTGCTCAAAGAAGGAGCAAGTGCCGATGGATTAGCGGGAAAATTACAGGCAGTTCTGACGAAAAACCTGCCCGAACGAGCCCACGAATATCAACTGTACTTACAATCACTATCCGATGTTCATCTTAAATCGTCGGATGTTCAATTTACCGAAGCATTCGTAATCAGCAATGAACAGTCGCTGTATCTGCTTGTTATAATCGCATTTTTCATCTTGTTCATTGCCTGTTTCAACTTTATAAATCTGTCAACCAGCCGTTCGTTAGAGCGGGTTAAAGAGGTTGGTGTACGAAAAGTGTTGGGTGCTTACCGGAAACAACTGCACTGGCAATTTTTCGGTGAATCATTCCTTCTTTGCATCACTGCCGTGTTTATCGCTCTGATAATCATCAAACTATGCTTGCCCGCATTCAATCAGACCATCAACAGTTCAATTAATCCAAGCTTTTGGCAAAGCCCTATTTTTATCATTCAGGTGGCGGTTCTGACGCTGCTGGTGAGTTCACTGGCGGGTATCTATCCAGCCCTGCACTTAAGTAATTATTCGGCGCTCGCGGCCTTACGGCAGGTTTATCGAACTGGCAAAGGTGCCTGGCTTCGCAAAGGGTTGGTTATTACGCAGTTTACCCTGTCGATTATGCTAATCATCGGCACCTGGACTGTGAGTCGCCAGACGAACTATATGCTCACCGAAGATGTCGGTTTCGACAAAGCTCAACTGGTAACGCTGCCTTTTACTAACCCTGACCAGCACCCTAAAGCGTTCATGGCTTCCATAAAGTCGTACGTGGGCGTTATAGGCGTTACGGCTTCAAATAGGGTACCCTCAATGAAGTTGAACGGGTATGGAATTATTCCCGAAGGTTACACCAAAGCCGATCATTTGATGGCTAATACCCTTGAAATCGATCACAATTTCTACAGTACCTACAACATAAAGCCTGTTGAGGGAAGAACATTTTTGGGAGAACTGGCTTCCGATTCGGGTAAGGTAGTGATCAATCAGGCCATGAAGCAGTATATGGGATGGACTAAGGCAGTTGGCAAAAAAATTGACATCGATGGTGTCATGCGGGGCGAGGTAGTGGGGGTAGTAAATGATTTTCATCTAGGTTCAATGCGCGAATCCATAGCTCCATTGGTAATGTATTTGCATGATAACCCACTTTACATTTCGGTCAAGGTCAATCCTGAACGCATGAAACAAACGCTTGATTTTTTAAAATTACAATGGGCATCTGTCGATGAAAAATACCCCTTTGAGTATGAGTTTTTGGATGAGCGATATGCCCGTTTCTACGAAAAAGACAGTCGGCTGCTCGACATTCTTCAACTGTTTACCGGCTTAGCGATTTTCATTGCCTGCTTAGGTCTGTTTGGCCTGGCTACGTTTACGGCTGAGCAGCGGACGAAAGAAATCGGCGTCCGTAAAGTGCTGGGAGCCAGTATAGCCAGTATCGTAACGCTGCTCAGCAAAGACTTTCTGAAACTGGTTGGCATCGCCATCGTACTTGCCAGTCCCCTCGCTTGGTATGCCATGCATCGCTGGCTACAGGACTTCGCTTACCGGATTACTATCGAGTGGTGGGTCTTTGTACTGGCCGGGGCGCTGGCGGTCGGTATCGCGCTGCTCACGGTATCGTTCCAGAGCATCAAAGCCGCCCTGATGAACCCGGTGAAGAGTTTACGATCTGAATAACACCAACGCCCATGTTCCAAAACTCGCTTAAAATCGCCTTCCGCAACTTGTGGAAAAACCGCGTCTACAGCGGCATCAATGTATTTGGGCTCGCCGTGGGGTTAGCTACCTGCCTGCTCATCACGCTCTACGTGGCCGACGAACTGAGCTATGACCGCTACCACGACCGCGCCAACCGGATTTATCGGGTAGTACAACAGGCCAACTGGGCGGGTGGCAACCTGAATCTGGCCACCACCTCGGCGCCCTTTGCACTGGCGCTCAAACAGACGTACCCGGAGGTGGAGCAAGCCGTGCGGGTGCTAACCGAAGGCGGCGGAACCCTACAATATGGTACCACCAAAATTGAGGCTGATGACATTTTCTTTGCCGACTCAACCATCTGTCAGGTGTTTAGTTACCCGTTTCTCTACGGCGACCCGAAAACCGCCCTTCGGCAACCACAGTCTATTGTGCTGACCAAAAAGCTGGCTACCCGGCTGTTTGGCAATCCGGCCAAAGCGCTGGGTAAAACTGTGCTGTTCGAGAACAATTACCCGAATCTTGTGACGGGGGTAATCGACAACATACCGATCAATTCACACTTGACATTCAGCGCATTACGCTCACTACCAACCACCTTTTCAGGTACGTGGCAAGACTTTAATCTGTATACGTACCTGTTACTGGCTAACGGTGCCGACCCGGCTAAACTAGCCACCAAGTTGCCCGGCTTTTTCGAGCGTTTCCTCAAACCCGAACTGGGGAATATAGCCTACAGGATGGACCTGCAACCGCTCACGGCCATTCACCTCCACTCGAACCTGGACTACGAAATCAGCCCGAACGGGAGCCGCCAAACGGTGCTGGTATTCACCATCATTGCCGGGCTGATTTTGCTCCTGGCCAGCATCAATTACATGAACCTGAGCACGGCCCGGTCCATCATCCGAATCCGGGAGGTGGGCATCCGGCAGGCCATCGGGTCGGGTCGGGCGCAACTGGCGGGGCTGTTTTTGACCGAAACGCTCCTGTTGACCGTCGTGGCAACGGGGTTGGGTATTCTGATTGCCCAAATGGCCCTGCCCCTGTTCAATGAATTGACCGGTAAGCCACTGACTATCTGGCGGTTTGGCACAGGATATAGCCTGCTGGCCGTGGCTGGCTTCATGCTGCTGGCAGGTGTGCTCAGCGGAGCCTACCCCGCCCTGTTCCTGTCGGGGGCGCGGACGGTAACGGCCTTGCAGGGGCAACTGGGCAACCAGTCGGCTACGATTACATTTCGCAAAACGCTGGTTACGTTTCAGTTTGTGATCACGATTGCGCTCATCGCCGCGTCGGGAATCATCTACCAGCAACTTCGGTTTGCGCTCACCAAGCCGCTGGGCTTCAACAAGGATCAGGTGCTGACGTTTCATTTGAATGACGAAAAGACCCGCGCCAATATGCCAGCCCTCAAGGCGCAGTTGCTGGGCAGTTCGCTGATCGACGGCGTGTCGGGAGCCAGTAATCCGGTGGGTACCAACAACCTGGGCGGCAGTGGCTATTTCTTCGAAGTAGATGGTAAAATGACCACCTCGACCCGGATGACCAAGACCCTGAAAGTGGATGGTGATTTTTTGCCGACGATGGAAATCAAGCTGGCGCAGGGCCGCAATTTCGCCGACAATAGCCCCGCCGACCGCCAGCATGCCATACTGGTCAACGAAACACTGGTGAAGGAACTGGGCTGGCAAAATCCGCTTGGCAAACGCGTTAAATTCTTCACCAACAACGGGTTAGCCGAACGCCGGGTGATAGGTGTAGTCAGGGATTTTCACACCCATTCGCTGCAACATAAGATCGAACCGCTGGCCATTCAGATGCCCCCCACCGCCGAGGATGAAGACAACGTGTACGTGAAAATCAGGGCGGGGCACACCGAATCAGCCCTGGCATTACTAGCCAAAACATACCAGCAGTTCGAGCCGGGCGGGGTGTTTACCTACCAGTTTCTGGACCAGAATTTTGCCCGGCAATATGCCGTTGAGCAGAAGCAGGCGCAGCTACTTCAGCTTTTCACCGCGTTGGCTATTTTCATTGCCTGTCTGGGCTTATTTGGCCTGGCTACATTCACGGCCGAGCAACGGACCAAGGAGATCGGGGTACGGAAAGTGCTGGGAGCCAGCGTAGCCAGCATTGTGGCGCTACTCTCGCAGGGCTTCCTCAAACTGGTGCTAATTGCCATCGTCATTGCCAGTCCCCTGGCGTGGTGGACCATGAACATGTGGCTGGGCACGTTCGCCTATAAGATCACCATTGGCTGGGAGGTGTTCGCCCTCGCTGGAGTAGTGGCGGTGGTCATTGCCCTGCTGACCGTATCGTTCCAGAGCATCAAAGCCGCCCTGATGAACCCTATCAATAGTTTGAGATCAGAGTAGAGGCGAGGGACAGGGAGTT
>JBBQUC010000328.1:0-5278 GCA_038212815.1 Cytophagales bacterium | reverse complement strand
ACGGGATTTCTGATCGGTTCGCCAATGCAGTGGGATTTCAGTCTAAAACTGGGACATCCAACCGCATTGGCCGACCGGTCCCAAATCTGACATTCCTCTTCACTTTGCGCCGGTCAACTGCGCCAGTAGCCAGGTGGTCATTTTTTCGGTTTGTTCGGGATAAGTCCAGTGGCCCGTATCGAGGTAGAGGGCCAGTTGTTTCTGGCCCGGAATCACGTTGTAGGCCGAATACATGGAGGTAGGGGGACAGGTCTCATCGTTGAACCCCCAGGAGTAATACCCTGGCACGTTCACCAGGCGGGCGAAGTTCACCACATCGTAATAACCCACCGTTTTTATCTTGTCAGATTTGTTATTAAACGCCAGATTATCACCCGTAAAGAGGTGCGGCCAGCCGCCAGCCCGGCCATTCAGGTAGCCCGTTACATCGGAGAGGGCCGGATAATACGCGCCCAGCCATTTAATCCGGGAGTCCAGCCCTGCGGTCACAATTGACAATGCTCCCCCCTGACTACCACCCGTTACGGCCAGGTTCTGCCCGTCGTACTGCGCCAGGCTAACCAGGTAATCCACCGCCCGCACGCAGCCCAGATACACCCGTTTATAGTAGTAGCGGTCGCGGTCGTCGAGGTTTACGGCGGGGTAATTCAGCAGCCCGCCCCGGCTCAGGTTATCATACACGACCGGCTCCATTGTGACGGGGATGCCGTGAATACCGACTTCAAGGGTGATGAACCCTTTATCGGCTTCGGCAATCATGCCGCCGTAGGGCCGCACGCCAGCTCCCGGCACGCGCAGAATGGCGGGGTATTTTCCTTCTTTTTTGGGTACGCATAAAATCCCGTAAAACCGCGAGTTGCCCCAGTTTTGCAAGTTCAGGTGATAAACGTTGGTCCGTTCGGTGCAGCGGTCGGGCAGCAGGGTCAGTTTGGCATCCATTGGAATGGCGGCCAGGTCGGTCTTGGCCTTATCCCAAAACGCCCGAAAATCGGTGGGGTTCTCAACCGTTGGTTTGATGGTCAGCGGCTCGAACCCGGCGGTAGTCAGTCCCCGGTACTCTTTGCCATCCAGCAATACAGTAGCCACACAGCGCAGAAAGCCAGCCGTGTTTAGCGTTCCCCCGTCGATAGACAGGGTACCAGCGGCCAGGGTAACGGTTTCGGTTTTGGTGGGCGGCATTTTTTCCGGCCCAATATCATAGCGAAGTTTGGCTCCTTTCAGCGGCACATTGTTCTGATAGACCGATACCAGAAACCGCACCGGCTCACCCGTACGGTACAGCCAGTCGGCATGATCGGGGGTAATGATAACTTTCACCAACCGCTCGACGGGTTGTGCCAGTAGGGTATTGACCGAGAGGAAGAGCAGCGAAAACCAATTGATAAACGATTTTTTCATGGCGGTTCAGCGAGTTCAGAAACTGGTAAATAAACCGGGGAGGAAGGGGTTTCTACTGATTACCCCACCCGGACGCGGGACCGCCCACCCCCTCCCGACCCGTCGGACCGCCCGTAGGGAGGGGGTGGGGTAGTTAGTAGATTTCTCCGAATTTTACCTTGATACGGGGCAGTAAGCATTACCCAACCATGGCCGCAACCCCTATTTTCAACCCACTTATTGTGGTTCTGCTGACCCTCTCCCGGCTCACGCTGGCGCAGGATACCCAGAAAATTTATTTATCCGGCACCGATAAAGACCATACCGTTACCTGGGATTTTTTCTGCTCGAAAGGCATGAACAGCGGCAAGTGGACCACCATCGCGGTGCCGTCGAACTGGGAGCAGCAGGGGTTTGGTCAGTATAGCTACGGCACCCAAAACCGCCAGGATAGCACCAAAGCCGACGAGGTAGGCCTGTATAAACACGCCTTCGACCTACCCAAAACCTCGCCGGGTAAACGGGTATTTATCGTGTTTGAAGGAGCCATGACCGATACCGACGTTAGCATCAACGGCAAATCGGCGGGCGAAACCCATCAGGGTGGCTTTTATGAGTTCCGGTATGAGATTACCAACCTCGTCAAGCCAGGCCGCAACCTGCTGGAGGTAACCGTGCACAAGGCCTCCGCCAACCGCTCCATCGACGTAGCCGAACGCCATGGCGATTTCTGGGCGTTGGGCGGCATATATCGACCCGTATATCTGGAAATTGTACCGCAGCAGTTCATGGAACGGCTGGCCATAAACGCGCTAGCTAATGGGCAATTTTCGGTAGATGTGTTTACATCGAAAACCACCGCTACCCACACCCTCGACGCCCAGGTACAAACGCTGACGGGGCAGAACGTAGGGTCGGTTTTCTCGGCAAAAATCAACCCGGCTGACCCAAAAACAGTACTCACCCAGGCGTTTCAGCAGGTGAGACTATGGAATGCCGAAACCCCAAATCTGTATCAGGTAACGGTATCGCTGCACGGCCCGCAGGGCGTGATGCATCGGCAGACACAACGGTTTGGGTTCAGAACAATGGAAGTCAGAAAGCGGGATGGCATTTATGTGAATGGCAAAAAGGTGATGATGCGGGGGGTATGCCGACATACGTTTGTTCCCGAAACGGGGCGTACCACCAGCAAGGCGGTAAGCATTGCCGATGTGCAGCTTATGCAGGCAATGAACATGAATGCCGTGCGGATGTCGCACTATCCCCCCGACACCCATTTTCTGGATGTCTGCGATTCGATGGGGCTGTACGTCATGGATGAGTTGACGGGCTGGCAAAACAAGTACGACACGCTGGTGGGGCGCAAACTGGTGAAAGAAACGGTGATTCGGGATGTGAACCACCCCGCCATTTTGTTCTGGGATAACGGGAACGAAGGCGGCTGGAATCGGGGGCTGGATGGCGATTTCGGCCGCTACGACCCGCAACAACGACCCGTTTTTCATCCCTGGGAGCGGTTCAACAACTTCGACTCCAAGCACTACATCAGCTATAACTACCTGGCCAACTCCGTCTTGTACGACCAGGACATTCTGATGCCCACCGAGTTTATGCACGGCCTCTACGACGGAGGGCACGGGGCCGGGCTGGATGATTTTTGGGACCTCATGCTGAAACACCCCCACGCGTCGGGTGGCTTTTTGTGGTCGTTTGCCGATGAAGGGATAGTGAGAACCGACAAAAGCCGGGGGGCCAATGTGGTGATCGACAACTTTGGCAACAACGCCCCCGACGGGATTCTGGGGCCGCACCGCGAGAAAGAAGCCAGTTTTTACACCATCAAAGAAATCTGGTCGCCGGTCAGAATTACGAGAACGGTTTTACCCCGCACCTTCGATGGCAAGCTGGCGGTCGAGAATCACTACTCGTTCACCGATTTGAGCCAGTGTACTTTTAGCTGGCAACTGCTGTCATTTCCAGGGCCAACGGATACCAGCCTCCAGCCCATCATCGACAAAATCGGCAAACCCCTGCCCCTGTCGGTGGCACCGGGCGAGACGGGATACCTCCACCTGAACCTGCCCACCGACTGGACCAACAGCGATGCCCTGTACCTAACCGCCACCGACCCCCACGGCCATGAACTCTTCACTTGGTCGTGGGTGGTTCCAACCCCCAACCAAACACCCGTTACAGTGGTGCTGCCCTCAGCCACGGGGTTGGCGGTCGATGCCCAGGATGATGGCACCCGCCTGACCATCCGAGTCGGCCAACTGACCTATTTTTTCGATAAAACAACGGGATACCTCATTAAGGTAAATAACTCGAAATCAGACTTATTGCTCGCTGGTGGCCCTACGCTGGCGGGGGTTAAGCTCGCGCTGACTTCGTTCCGGCATGTTGCCGGGCCAAACGGCTACCAGGTCGACGTGCGGTATGATGGGGAGGGGAGTTATCTACAGGTGCATTGGCTGTTTGCACCCAACAAGCCCGTTGAGCTAACCTACCAGTATTCGCAGCGGGGCGATGCCGACTTTATGGGGATTACCTTCAACTACCCTGAAGCCAGCATAACGGGCATGAAATGGCTGGGGCGCGGCCCGTACCGGGTCTGGAAAAACCGGCTGAAAGGCCAGCGATACGGCATTTGGCACAAGGCATATAACGATGCCGTTACCGGCGAGGTATTCCAGTACCCTGAGTTTAAGGGCTACCACGCCGACCTGAAATGGGTGGTGCTGGAAACCAAAGAGGGTAACTTTACGGTCTATGCCAACCCAGAGCAAACTTTTTTGCAAATGCTGCATCCCCGCAAACCCGCCGGTGCCAGCAACGACAACACCAGCCCTGCGTTTCCGGCAGGCAACCTGGGTTTTCTGGAAGCCATCAGCCCTATTGGCACCAAATTCCAGAACGCCAACCAGCTAGGCCCCCAAAGCCAGAAAAACATGATGCGCAACTACACCCCCATCCAGGGTAACCTCCGCTTCGATTTCTCCGGGACGGAGGAATTGAAGAGTGACCGAGCGAATGAGTGAACGAGTGTCGCATAATGCTAAAGGTTGCGTCAGCTTTTCACTCTTTCGCTCGTTCACTCCTCAAAGCACTAACCCCGGTAGCCAGAACACGGCATCGCCTAGCCAGCGGTAGCGTTCGTTTTTCAGGAACCAGCGGGGATAACGCTGAATGACGTAGAGTACGGTGCTCATAATGCCCTGCATGAGGGCAGCTCGTTGAGCGAAACGGTCGCTCGTACTGAAACAAATGACAAAGGCCGACACGACCACCAGAAAGGTAAGCCAGCGCAGCACCGCATCGCAGCGGCTAGGCCCCCAATAGGTAGCCAGTGAAAACGGGAGTTGCCCGGTGGACTCGTTCGCTTCCATAACCGAAAACAGCAACAGATTCTGAAAGGCAGCGGCTAAAAACATGAATCCCTCGGCCCACTCAATGCTGGTGGTTGTGGGCCGTTGTACCCACACGATGCCCCATACACCCGCCGTGAACAGCACCGCTACCAACGGCTCTTTAGCCAGCAGTACCGGATGCTCGTCGGGTAGGCGTGATACGGCCAGCACATAAGCGGCACAACCAATACCCAGCACCCCGCCAAACCAGATAACCGGCCCCGGCAGAAAAAACGCCAGCACACCCGCCAGAACGGTTACTCCCCCCATCACCAACCACAACAGCGCAGCGTTATTGCGGTGAAACTGGTGGCGGGCAGTGCGGGGAATACTGGGCTTGCGGACATCCAGCATGCGGTCGGCGGTGTAAATGAGCCAGACCACCAGCCCCAGCACCAGGGGGGTAGCCCAAGCCAGCGGCTCTACCCCCGACAGCCGTGTGGCCATGCGGTTAGACAACACGGCACCCAGCACAACGGGCAGGCTTAGGT
>JBBQUC010000327.1:0-5282 GCA_038212815.1 Cytophagales bacterium | reverse complement strand
GGTACGTATCTTTCCGCACGTTATTGGAAGACGTTTGAGTAAATGATGGATACTACTTTATCAGTTATCATTGATTGATAGTGCCCGTTGCTGTCTTTTTCTATCGATTGACAGTAAAAATGCGGGCAGTAAAATCAGATTGGAGGCCATACCCATCAGCAGCGTGATAGACACGAGCAGCCCCAGTGATTTAGTGCCCTGAAACCCCGAAGCCGTGAAGATAGCAAAACCCGCAAATAGAATCATGGCCGTATAAAACATGCTGATGCCCGTTTGTTGAATGGTAATGGTTACGGCCTGCCCCAGCGACATGCTCGGGTGATTGCGTAGCTCATCCCGGTATTTGGTGATAAAGTAGATGGTGCCGTCGGAAGAGATGCCAAACGCAATGCTGAAAATCAGAATAGTCGAGGGCTTCAGGTGAATCCCGGCATATCCCATAATCCCTGCTGTAATGAGAAGCGGTACAATACTGGGCAGAATCGCAATCAGGCTTAACCGCAGGTCGCGCAATAGAATTACCATAATAATGCTGACGAGTAAAATGGCCAGCAGGGTGCTTTCAATCAGGTTTTGCACCAGGTAATCGTTGCCACGGGCAAAAATCAGGCTGTTGCCCGTTAAACTAACTTTGTATTGATCGCCTAAGGCCACCCGTTGGCCGGTTTCGGCATCGAGATTGAAAATAGAATCGGCCCTGGGTTTTAACTCGGCCACCAACTGTTTCAGGCGGACATTGCCTACATCGGCAGTTTGGAAACTAATCCGAGTATAACGTTTGCTGCTGTCCAGGTACGCTTTAAAGCCGGACGCGGCCCCGGCATTTTCGGTGCCTGTCAACTGGGGAGAATACGTAGCAAGTTTCTGCAACTCCAGGGCAGGTGGTAAGACAAAAAAGCGTGGGTCGCCCCCCCGGTAAGCCTGGTAAAAAAACTTGATAGCTTCAACAATCGAGATGGGTCGGGTAAACTCCGGGTAGTTGGCAAATTCGCGTTCGAGTCTCCGAATTTTGATGAGCGTTTGCGGGGTGAGTGCCCGGCCCGGTCGCCCGGCATCAATAGCCACTTCAAACGGCATGACCCCTTTAAAATGCTGCTCGAAAAATTTAAGGTCGGCATAAATGGGGTCATCTTTAGGCAGGTCATCCACCACGTATCCAACGGCCACAATACGGAGCAGGCCAATGGTGCCCACGCATACAGTAGCGGCAACAACGCCGTAAATAAGTCCCCGCCGATGATGCACCAACTGGTTGACCCAATTTAAGAAAGCCGTGAGCCAGCCACTCTGTAAATGCCCCCGCTGCTGCTCCGACGGGGTGGGCAGGTACGAGAAAATGGCCGGAATAAGCACCAGCGAGGTAGCATAGGTGGTCATAATACTCAGGGCGGCCACAATTCCGAACTCGACCAGAATGGGGCTGTTGGTGAAATAGAAGACAAAGAAGCCAATACTCGTGGTGATGTTAGCAAAGAACGTAGTTTCCCCTACTTTCTCGACAGCAATAGTGAGTGCGGCTATTTTAGAATGCCCCCGGCTGAGTTCTTCCTGATAGCGGTTGAGTAAAAAAATGGCGTTTGGAATCCCGATCACAATAATCAGGGGCGGAATGAGTCCGGTCAATACAGTAATGCGGTAATCGAACAGCACGGTATATCCCAGGCTAATCACTACGCCAATGCAAACCACAAACAGGGCGGCCAGCACAATGGGTATGGATCGGAAAAACAAGGCCAGAATCAGGCCCGTTACCGCAAGCGCGAGACCAATGGTCAACACCAACTCACTGCTTACCTTCGCTGTAAATTCAGTGCGGATATACGGCATACCAGACAGGTGCATCGTCAGCTTATGGGTTTCGCCAAACTGCCGGGCTATGGCTTCAATCTCGCGAACCATGCCAATCCGCCCTTTGGTGTTCACGCGGCTAGGGTCGAAGGTGATAGCCATCAAGTGCGTACGTTCGGCAGAGTCCTGCACAAATTCGCGGTAGATGGGCAGTTGGCGAATGGACTGCCGGAGGCTATCGAGAGTAGCCTGTGTAGTGGGTGACTGCGGAGTTAGTGGCTTAAACCGAAACCGTTGCAGACTATCGTCGCGCACAACGGTAAACAGATTGGCGTTCGACACCACGTCTTTAACCCCGTCGATCTGGCGGATACGTCGATTCAGCTTATACCAGTCGTTGAAAAAACCCAGCCGATACATGGCATCGGTTTCTACACCAATGGCCATTACATTACCATCTTCGCCATAGCGAGCCTTAAACTGCTGGTACAGGGCATAGTCGGGGTCGGAGTTAGGCAAAAACCGGGCTAGCTCATACGAGAGTTGAACCTGGCTACCCTGCCAGCCCATAAAGGCAGTGGCGAGCAGGGTAAGGGCTACTAACAACACACGGTTTTGAAGAATGAAGCGGGAAACACGCGACCAGAACATTAGCGATAAAGCGAAAGTAAGGGGGCAAGTTACAGAAAAGCGGCCTGATTGTGCCGCTAGTACTACGGTTACTAAATAAGTGATAAAAATTATGGTCTGGTATGAACAACTTACTGAAAAAAGTAGTAACATTGGCAAAAATATAAACAGAGAACACACCTTATGAAAAAAAGTGTACTAATGATCGCCCTGACCCTCACGACTGCCGGTGCGTTTGCCCAGCAATACGAAGCAAAGGTCACCATTTCGCGCAATGTTGCCCCCGGCACCTTCCGTGAAGAAAAAGCATTGGAAATTCTGGCCGCTACCAACACTGTAGAGCGCACGGCAACGGCTCTCTATACGGCTGGGCAAACGGTTACGCTTCAACCCGGCTTTGAAGCCAAAGCGGGTTCGGTATTTCAGGCTACCATAGGCCCGGTTGTCAACGTCAAATCGCCTGAATTAGGCACCGACCTGACGGCTAAGGCGTATCCAAATCCGTTTAGTGCCGAAACCATTATCGAGTACAGCCTGCCTAAAGCGGGTAAAGTGGAATTTAGCCTGTTCAACGCACAGGGGCAGTTGATTAACAAAACAAATAGTCAGGACATTGAGGCCGCTGGTACGCACCGTACGCAGGTTGAAGGTACTGATTTACCCGCCGGCATTTATCTGTATCAGGTACAGAGTGGCGACCGCAACAAAACCTTGCGGCTTATTAAGCAATAAGGGTTATTTCCACTGCATCACGTCGAGTACGTTGGGGCAGAAATCATATTCGGCGGGTTGGTTGGAACAAATCAGCAGCAGTTGATCAGGGGCGAGTTGGTTAACCTCACGGTGATACCAACTCGCCCCTGCTGCATCCAGGTTGGCCGTTGGCTCATCGAGCAACACCAGAGAAGCCACCGACAAAAAGGCCAGCCCTAACTTTACCCGCTGCTTCATACCTGACGAGAAAAACTTAATTTCTTTATGCCGGGCGTGGGCCAATTGCATCCGTTCAGCAACGGCATCGGGCGTAAGGCCCGCCTTGAAGGGTTTGAACTGCTGATGAAACTGGAGCAGTTCGAGCAGCGTAAATTCTTCAATTAGTTCGAGGTAGGGAGCAGCCAGCACTACCTCACTAAAGATGGCTTCCGGCTCAACGATCAGGCCGTTTTTCTGGAAAGAAATAGTTCCTGCCGAAAGGGGTAAATGCCCGCTCAATAGTTGCAGCAGGGTTGACTTTCCACTGCCGTTTGGCCCCACAAATGTGTAGCTATTACCCGCCTGTAGCTGCAGGTTTACGCCCCGAACAATCCACTCGCGCCGGTATTTCTTGCCCAGGGTTTGGGTGGTAATCAGCATTATTCGCGCTCACCCCCGCTGCCTGGCCCGCGCATAATCCCGCGTTCCGACGAGCGGATGAAGTTTAAAATCTCGTCGCGTTCATTAGAGGGTGGGAGTTCCAGTTCAATATGGGCGAGGGCATCGGCATTGTTGAGACCCCGCATGTAAATAAACCGGTAAATCTCCTGAATTTCATTGATTTTTTCGTTGCTGAACTCGCGTCGGCGTAAGCCTGTGGAGTTAATACCGGCATAGGTCAGCGGCTCGCGGGCGGCTTTAGTAAACGGTGGCACATCTTTTCTAACCAGCGACCCCCCCGAAATCATGGCGTGGGCACCAATCTTCACAAACTGAAGCACCGAACTTGACCCACCTATAATGGCCCAGTCGCCGAGGTGGACATGGCCTGCCATCTGCACATTGTTCGTCAGAATGCAGTGGTTACCAATCCGGCAGTCGTGGGCAATGTGGGTATAGGCCATAATGAGGCAGTTGGTTCCGATCTCGGTTTTCCAATGCTCTTCGGTACCCCGGCTGATGGTGGCAAACTCACGGATGGTAGTATTGTCGCCAATAAAGGTGCGGGTATATTCGCCGTTGAACTTCAAGTCCTGGGGCGTTGAGGAGATAACGGCTCCTGAATAGATTTTGCAGTTCTTGCCAATTCGGGCACCTTCATTGATCACCGCGTGGGAGCCAATCCAGGTGCCTTCCTGAATTTCTACGTCCTTGTTGATGATAGCAAACGGCTCAATTACCACATTTTGGGCAATTTTGGCCTCTGGGTGAATATAAGCGAGTGGTTGTATCATTTTTTCTTGACCAAACTGGCAATCATATCGGCTTCGCAAACTAACTGACCACTCACGTAGCCTCGACCCTGCATTTTTACAATACCCCGTTTCATGGGCGAGGTAAACTCACACCGAAAAATAACCGTATCACCGGGCAGGACGTTCCGGCGGAAGCGGCAGTTTTCAATTCCAATGAGGTAAGGCCAGTAGTTTTCAGGGTCGGGAACGGTACTAAGCACCAGAATACCACCCGTTTGGGCCATCGATTCGAGCTGCATCACCCCTGGCATAACCGGATTACCCGGAAAGTGGCCGGGGAAATACGGCTCATTCATCGTTACGTTTTTAATCCCCACTACGCTTCTTTCGTCCAAAGCGATGATCTTATCGATCATTTGAAACGGATAGCGATGGGGCAGCAACTGCGAAATCCGGTTAATGTCCATCACCGGCGGCTGTTTCGAGTCGTAGGGTGGTACCTGATTTGCCGCCATTTTCAGCATCTGCTTTTTAATCTTTTTAGCAAAAGCTACATTGGCCGCATGGCCCGGCCGGGCGGCCAGCACCTGCGCCCGGATAGGCCGACCCACCAGAGCCAGGTCGCCCACCAGGTCGAGTAGCTTATGGCGGGCCATTTCGTTGGAATAGTGTAGCGTCAGGTTATTCAGGATACCGTCGTGTTGATTGACACTGACCTTAGGCTTTTTCAGCAAATCGGCCAAATAGTCGAGTTCA
>JBBQUC010000326.1:0-5292 GCA_038212815.1 Cytophagales bacterium | reverse complement strand
ACACAACATTTTTCAGACCGTCCCAGATGGGCTTACTCAAATTGTCAGCATCAATACCTATATCGTTTTTAAAGAAATGATAAACTAACCCATATAGTTCTGTTGTAACAGGGGTATGATCAGGATAGGTTTCCTGGAAAGCGGTTATCATTCGACGCTGATAGTCAACTGACTTTCCCTTTCTATTATAGGATTTAGGTCTGGTGCTAATAACGAAACTATACACTCAATACTCCGGTTACGGTGAAACTTTACGGAATAGCCTACTTTTAATAAACCTCGCCCCGGGCCGCCTTTAGGGTGTTCTGCATGAGCGAGCAGATGGTCATCAGCCCAACACCACCGGGTACGGGGGTGATGTAGCTGGTTTTTGGGGCCACCTCATCGAATTTTACATCGCCTTTCAGGGCGAAACCGTTTTTTTTACTGCTGTCGGGTACGCGCTCCAGCCCCACGTCGATCACCACGGCTCCGGGTTTCACCATGTCGGCGGTCACAAATTCGGGTTTGCCTAGAGCGGCTACCAGAATATCGGCAGATCGGCAAATCTCGGCTAGGTTCTGCGTACGGCTGTGGGTGAGGGTGACGGTGCAGTTGCCGGGGTACGTATTGCGCTGCATCAGAATGCTCATGGGCAGGCCCACAATCTGGCTGCGACCCACCACCACACAGTGTTTCCCACTGGTTTCGATGTGGTACCGTTTCAGCATCTCCAGAATCCCCTGGGGGGTGGCCGAAATATAAGCGGGCAGTCCTTTAGCCATGCGGCCAATATTGATGGGGTGAAACCCATCCACATCTTTGGCCGGCGAAATCATCTCCATCACCTTATCGGCGGAGATGTGGGCGGGAAGGGGGAGTTGCACAATCAGCCCATCCATGTCGGTATTGTCATTCACTTGCTGAATGGCAGCGAGTAGTTCCTCTTCAGTCACCTCGTCGTCAAACCGCATTAGGGTGGAGGTCATGCCCACTTCTTCGCAGCTTTTCATCTTGCTGGCTACGTAGGTTTCGCTACGACCCAGTGAGCCAACCAGAATAGCCACTAAGTGGGGCGTTTTGCCTCCCTGTTGGCGGAGGGTACTAATCTCGGCTGCCAACTCCTGCTTAATCTGGGCGGAGAGCAGCTTGCCGTCTAAAAGTTGCATAAATCAGGTGGTGAGTTCGGTAGGGATGGCGTAAAAATTAAAATTATCCCAGCGCATCATATCCTGGGCGGTGAGTTTGATGATTTCGGTGCCGAGCTGAAAATCGGCAAAATAATAGAGCGTGTAGCCTAAGTTGGCCACTAGTGTATAGAGGGCTACGCGCGCTGCTTCGGAAGCCTCGCTAAAACACTCGGCAATGAGGGTAGGCTTGTACTGGTCGATGAGGGCCGAAATAGACCGGATCACGTCGATGTCGTGGCCTTCCACATCCACTTTAATGAAGGAGAGGTTAGGCAGGTGGGTCTGGTAATGTTCGTTGAGGTAGGCCACTAAATTGATCCCGGTAATGGTATCGGGTAGTTTGAATTTACCATGTTGATCGGCCTCTTCCAGCGTAGCAGACACCCCTCCATTCCCAAAGGAAGCCTCCGATGAGGAGTAAAAGAATTCGCCCGGCTTTTCGGTAACTGCGTATTGGAGCGGTACGATGTTGGTAGTGTCGGGGTTGAGTTGAGCGTTAGCCGCCAGTATGGCATAGGTCATTGGGTTCGGCTCAAAGCCCAGGGTCAGTCCGGCCTTCCCCACGGCCAGAGCCATCGGTACGGTGGTATCCCCAATATTGGCCCCAATGTCGATGCAGAAACTGCCGGGGTGGGCGAATTGCCGGAAGAAATCAACTTCGCCCTGGGTTAAGGTTATGGGCGTAATCAGCGGATTTTTCCAGTTCGCAAACGCCACAGGCCCTTCTTTTGCCAATTGCCAGGTGGATACTTCGTACGGATAGGTGCTGGTGATTCGGCGTGCCCGTTTGCGGGCGAATGATTCGTTAAGATAGCGGAACATACGATAACAGGAATGAATCTGGCGGTTGACTGTGGCCGTTGCCGGTGAACAGCAGACTACAGCCGCAAAGATAGGGAGTTTAGGCTAGCCATCGCCGACGGGAGCAGGGGAGGAGCCTACCCATATTTTTGCTGCCAGGCCTTTTTGAGCTGTTTGTACTCCGCGTCTTCGCGGGCTTTCAGGTAAGCGGCATAAAAAATTCGGGCCGATTCAGCCTTGACAGGGTCTTCATCGCGGGGTAGTTGCGGGCGACCATGCGCTCCCGACTGCCCTTTCTTATCGGCGGGGACGGGGCCGTCGTATTTCTGCCCTGAGCGATGGTTGGCATACCGGCGAGAGCGGGTATATCCCATTTGCAAAAACTTACGCGCCAGGTCCATCCCCACGAAATCGCCATTGGCTTTGTACTCCAGAAAGAGTTCATAAATTTTCTGGGCCGATTGACGGGCTACATCGGGGGTTTTGAACCGCCAGTAGGGGAGGATTTCGTTTTTGTAGGGCATCGCAGTCAGTACCCCCATCTCGCCAACGCTCACCTGGTACTGGTCGGGATGCTCCCGGAAATCAATCCCGTAATAATTCGGTTTTGGTCTGGAGGTAGCCATAACACGAGTTGCTGGATAACGAGGAGCGGGGGTAGGGACCGCCCCAGTTTGGATAACCAAAAAAGGGGGACAATGGATTTGTCCGTGTGCGGGTAAAGCCGTTGGATTGAGTTACTTTGTTGTTCATTGATTTAATCCTTACCTTCGTTATTGAATCTAAACACAAACCAAACTCACAGAACAACCGATGAAAAAAATCGTAGTGGCCCTAAGCCTGACCCTTTCGGCACTGGTTGGCATGGCGCAGAATAAAGCGATTATGCTAAAAGATGCCGGTACTTTAGACAAGGCCAAAACCGAGATCGACCAGAATGTGACCGATGCTAAACTATCGGGGAAAGCCAAAACCTGGTACACCAAAGGCCAGATTTACCAGGCCATTGCTAATGATGGTGGAGCGTATGCCAAACTGGACTCAAATGCGGCCATTATCGCCTACGAATCGTATAAGAAAGCCCTGGAGGTAGAACCTAATGGGGGTAAGCTGAATAAAGAGATTACCGATGCTCTCAAGAGTGATCAGCTTTACCGGGCGTTGATGGTTCAGGGTAATGTAAAATACCAGGCTAAGAATTTCGCCGGGGCCGTTGGCCCATGGGTCATTGCTGGTGAGATTATGCCTAAGGATACCACATCCGCTCTATACACGGGTATTGCCGCTCAGCAGGCCAAAAACATGGATGTCGCTAAAGCCCAGTTTGAGCGGTATGCCAGTATCGGGGGTAAAGACCCCAGTGTTTATTATTCACTGGCCTCGCTCTATCGCAATGATAAAGAAATAGACAAAGCGTTGGCCGCCCTGGATAAAGGGCTAGCCGTGTTGCCGGGGAATAAAGACCTCTCTGCTGAGAAAGTAAATATTTACATGACCTCTGGCCGGGGCGAGGATGCGATCAAAAGCATGAAAGACCTTATTGAGAAGGATCCGAAAAATGCCGGCAACCTGCTAAATCTGGGTATTTTGTACGATAACTCGGCGAGTAAATTGAGCGACGAGGTGCGGAAAGCATCGGTTGAGGCTAAGAAAGGGGGAAGTGTGAAGAAGAAACTCGCTGTCGAGAAAGATGCACTCGACGCGATTACGGGCGAGATTACCCGGCTGACAGGGGCGATCAAGGCGGCTAAAGTACCGGCCAAAAAAGCCGACCTGAACCGGCAGTTAGCCGAGAACCAGCAGCGTAAAACCGAACGGCAGAAAGCGATTGCCGACCTGGAAGCACAGGCCAAAGAAGCCGAGTCGGGGAATAGTGCCGATGCCCAGAAACGGCTGGCCGACCTCACCCAGGAGCTGAATGAGAAGCGTAGTTTGGCTAAAGAGTATTACGGGAAAGCACTGGTGATTGAGCCTGCGAATTATGACGCTAATTTCAACCTGGGTGTGTTTTATTATAACGATGCGGTAGAGATGAAGCGGGAGGTAGATGCCATGGAGGACATGGCTGACTATGCCAAACGGGGTAAGGAGATTGAAGGCCGCGTGTGTGGTAAGTTTAAACAGGCACAGGAGTATTTCAACAAAGCCAAAGCCGTAAAAGATACCGACGAAGAACTGAAGACGAACTTGACGAGTGTGGAGACGATATTGAAGCAGTTCGAGGGGAATAAAGTTACCTGTGTACCGTCTACAAACTAATCAGTAGGAGAGATACTTAATCTGAACTAAGAGGGATAGACAAGGGGAGTCGGTAACGGCTCCCCTTGTCTATGAAAACATTACTTAACATAATATAAATTATACAACAATTGTAACAATAAGGAGTGGCAGCCTACTCTAGGAACTGGGAGAATACTCCCGGAAAGTACCATCTGAATAGAAGATAAGAATGCGCTCTACCGCTTTAGCCATTTCGGCTGGCTTTGTTTCTGGAATGCTCATACTGCTTGCTGGTTTAGCATTCACTGGATTAAATCGGTCACGCGGGCTGACTCGTGGTGACGCGGCCACCGTCTGAGTTGCCCCGTCGGGGCTGGCCACAGGATTAGGCAGGTCATCTTCCATAATCCAGTCATACCCCAAGTCTGGGAACCGGCGGATTACTTTCTGGATAATATCAAAACTGGGCCGGTTCCGGCCAGACAGGATGTGGGATATACTGGATCGCTGCACGCCAATCTCATCGGCAAAATAAGAGGGAGTCAATCCCTTGTCGATGAGTATCTGTTTAATCTTGTCATTTACATTCATCCTTGTAAACTGGCTAGTGAATGCACAAATGTAATTGACAATTTCTTATTTAATAAAGTAAACAGTGACCTGGTGGCAGATTAACATTGTAATTTTACTATTGTATATAGGCTAGCAGCTCAGTTGACAGCTTGTTTACAATAGTAAATAATGGCTTCTGTATGCTGGAAAGGGCTTTTTTACGCGTAACGAGGCATGGCTGAAGTTAATAAGTAGTGGGGCGCAATAGCGAGTAGCCCCAGTATGCCCCCGTAGCGTTGTGTAAATTACTTTGGGACAGCGAGGGATATTCCGGTTGGGAGTGGCTCCCCAAAGACGGGGGTTCCATCGGCAGCGAAGGTAAACGGCTGGATTCTGGGGGAGCGGAATGGGCCACACCCCTGCCCTGCCTGGCTGTTGGCATGATAGAGAAGCCAATGCTGCCGACCGCTTGGGGAGACAAAGAAACTGTTATGACCGGCCGCATGGGTGCCACTTACCCCATTCGCCCAAAAGACGGGTTGCGGATGCT
>JBBQUC010000325.1:0-5294 GCA_038212815.1 Cytophagales bacterium | reverse complement strand
AAGGTGTATGTCTCGGCAGATACTCCGGGCTGGCACTGGCAGGGAGGTCGGTTATGGCGCAACCAGACTCCTTTTAACGGTTGGCAATTCCAGCTTAGCCCCACCGGCGATACCCTGTTTGTGGGAGCCTATCAGGCTGGTAAAGCCGAAGGCAGTCATCGGTTCTGGTACGTTACCCATCGGCCCAAAGCCGTTCGGCAGTACCACAACGGTTGGCAGGAAGGAGAACAACGGGGCTGGCATGAATCGGGAAGGCTGGCGTTTATGTATCAGTTTCAGGGCGATGTCTATGAAGGAAGCCGTAAAGAATGGTATCCTGATGGACAACTGGCCCGCGATGGCCACTACCAGCAGGGGCAGGAGGCCGGGCAACAGCGTATGTGGTTTAGTAATGGCTCTCTCCAGGCAAACTATGTGGTGCGCAATGGCCGCACGTATGGACTAACGGGGGTAAAAAACTGTGTCAATGTCTGGGATTCAATCACTGTTTCGCCCTAAGTGGCTAGTTGGAGTGCTGGCCATTGGCGTGGCCTGTCAGCCCAGACCGGAGAGTAGTAATACGCCCCTCCCCTATTACAATACCCCCGACTTTACGCCGGTTTGGGCCGACACTCCCGGTCAGGTCGATCAGGCAATCACGCACCGCATTGCTGATTTTGCCTTCCGCGACCAGACCAATCAGGTGGTTACCCAGGCCACTATAGCGGGTAAAATTCACGTGGCCAATTTCTTTTTCACCACCTGTCCCAGTATCTGCCCCAAAATGACTACCCTGCTTCGGGCCGTGCAGGACACATTCCGGCAGGAGCCGAAGGTAGTGCTGCTCTCCTACAGCGTTACGCCCTGGCTCGACTCGGTGCCCCGCTTGCGCCAATATGGTCAAGTCAAGGGAATTTTGCCTGGCAAATGGCATTTGCTCACTGGCGAACGGGGCCGGATTTACGACCTCGCCCGCCGGTCTTACTTCGCCGAAGAAGCCATTGGATTTAGCCGCGACTCTACTGAGTTTCTGCATACCGAACACCTGATTCTGGTCGATCAGCACCGGCGGATTCGGGGGGTATATAACGGCACACTACCACTCGATATTGATAAACTGATTGGCGACATCCGAACGCTTTTGGGAGAATAACACGGGGAAAGTACCTTTGCTGGTATAGCTCCCTCCGTACTTCCTACCATGAAGAAAGTTCTACCCGTCATTATTCTTTCGCAGTTTTTTTGCACCTCACTCTGGTTTGCAGGCAACTCCATTCTGGCCGACCTAGCCCGCACGGTAGGGTTGGCTGGCGGTTTTCTGGCGCACCTGACGAGTGCTGTGCAGGTCGGGTTTATTGCCGGTACACTCCTGTTTGCTATCCTGGCTCTGGCCGACCGCATCTCCCCGTCGCGGGTATTTTTTGTGTGTTCGCTGCTGGCCGCGCTAGTCAATCTCGGCATGGTTCTTAACAGCCTTACGGTAACCCACCTGCTGGTTTTTCGATTCTTAACGGGCTTTTTTCTGGCAGGTATTTATCCCGTCGGCATGAAAATAGCGTCTGATTATTACCAGCGCGGGCTGGGTGTGTCGCTGGGGTTTCTGGTCGGTGCCCTGGTGCTGGGAACGGCCTTTCCGCACATCATTAAAACCCTGACGAGTACACTGCCCTGGAAATACGTTGTTTACACTACCTCCGGGTTGTCGGTACTGGGCGGCCTGGCTATGTGGCTACTGGTGCCAGATGGGCCATTTCGCCCGCCAGCGCAGGGAGCCATGGGGAGCGGGTTTGCCGCATCAGGGCTTTTTGCCGGGTTTCGGCAACCCGCATTTCGGGCGGCTGCGCTGGGTTATTTTGGCCACATGTGGGAGCTGTATGCGTTTTGGGCGTTTGTGCCGGTCATACTGACCACCTATAATCAGCACTATCCGGCTGCCCACCTGAATGTATCGCTCTGGTCGTTTGGCATCATCGCATCGGGTGGTGTATCCTGCGCGGTAGGTGGGCTGGTGTCCCGGCGGGCCGGGCCGAAGCGCGTGGCTACCGTGGCCTTATCGGTATCGGGGGTATGTTGCCTGCTGTCACCGGTATTTTTGTGGCATTCATCGGTGGTGGTATTGCTGGGGTTTCTATTTGTGTGGGGAACATCGGTAGTTGCCGATTCGCCCCAGTTCTCGACCCTGGTTGCCCAGAACGCGCCAGAAACGGGCCGTGGCGCGGCCCTCACCCTGGTCAACTGCATTGGGTTCGCTATCACCATTGTTAGCATTCAACTACTCAGTACGCTGGCTGGTACTGTCGATGGACAATACCTGTATCTTGCGTTAGCGTTGGGGCCACTAGCCGGACTGTTATCATTCTGGTAGCACTGCCAGCCCAAAAAGAAATCCTCTATACACTGAGTCGACGTTACATTTTATTCCAACTGGCCATAAGTCGCCTGCTGCGCCCGCCAGTTTTGCCGGTAGCCAGACGTAACGCTGTTATCAATTCCTGCCGGGTTTGGCGGGGGTCAATAATACGGTCGATCAGGCCCAGCCCGGCGGGTTCCCAGGGCGCACTGATTTCAGCCAGATTATCCAGAAATGCCTGTTTGATGGCTGCCTTGTTGGGATCGTCTTTCACCTTTCGGCCCATCACCACGTTAAAAGCCACTTCGGGCGAGGAAAACGAAATATCAGCGGTGGGCCAGGCGAGGGTGAAATCGGCACCCATGTTGGCACCCATCATGTTGTTGCTGGCCATGCCGTACGACCGACGCACATACAACGCAATACGCGGTACGGTGCAGTGGTGCAGCGCATTGATGAAGTCCATAATCCTGACGGGCATCTTGTTGGTTTCGGCATACTGACTCACGTAAAATCCGGGGGTGTCGTGCAAAAAGATGAGCGGGATATGGAACGAGTCGCAGAGGGTGATGAACGAAACAGCTTTCTCGCAGGCACCCGGCCCCATTGCCCCGGCATTGACGTTGGGGTTATTGGCCAGCACCCCCACCACCCGCCCATCAAGCCGGGCCAGGGTCGTAATCAGGCTACCGTCGTAAAATGGTTTCAGTTCCAGCAAGCTTCCCGTGTCCACCACACAGTTGAGCAGTCGGTGCATATCATACGGATACCGGTCATCGGCAGGAATCACGGTCAGGATGCTGTTCTGTTTTAGCCTCGACGGGGCTTTAGCCTCCTGCATGGGGGGCATTTCGGTAGCATTGGCCGGCAGGTAGGTTAGTAGCTGTTGCACCAACCGAATGGCCTCGGCATCATTGTCGGCAAAGAGATCGACTAGGCCGGTGGTGCGGGCGTGGTGCTGCCAGCCACCCAGGGCTTCTTTATCAGCCTTCTCGCCGGTGGCAATTTCTAGGATAGCCGGACTGGCCACCGCCATTACCGAGCCTTTTACCTGCACGACCACATCTGACACCGATGCCTCCCACATGGGGCCACCGTAGCACTCACCCATAATAGCGGTAATGAGCGGCACGGCCCGGTCGCGGGGGGCGTGGGTAATGGGGTAAGCAAACGACATCATGCCAACGGCCCCCATAATATCGGGAATTCTGGCACCGCCCCCTTCGCCCAGAATAATGGCGGGAAACCCTTTCTCCTGTGCCTGCCGAATGATGCGGTATTCTTTCTGATACCCCACCCGGCCCCCAGCCCCGGCCATCACGGTCACATCATCAGCCGATACCCCCACGGATTGCCCGGCAATGGTGCCGAACCCACTTACCCGCCCATCGGCCGGTGATTTATCCTGCACATCGGGCCGGTCGGCGTAGGCCAACTGACCAATTTCGTAGAAACTCTCCTTATCGAGCAGCCGGATTACGCGCTCACGGGCATTTAGCCGCCCTAACTCCCGCTGCCGGGCTACTTTCTGCACGCCCCCCATGCCCAGAGCGCGGGCCTGTCGGCGGGCTAGTTCATCCAAACCATGTCGATCCGTTTTTTTAGCGGGCATCAGGGTGTAGCGGTTTGCAGAAAAACCGATTGTCCAGCCGCATTCGGGGGAATGTTTCGGGCAGGTCGTCTATAGCGATAGGGGTATAGCCGTTTTTGGCGTAAAACCGCTGGGCGGCCTTCAGGAAGTCGAGGGTGCCGAGGTAGAGGCTGGTCATGCCTGAAGTAGTGGCGTGAGCCTCCAGGGTATGAAGCAATTGCGTGGCAATGCCCAGTTCGCGGCCCCGGTAGTCGGTATGAACAAACATTTTCCGAATGGTGCCGAACTCCGCCCCCACATCAATGAGTGAAATGGTACCGACAAGTTGCCCGGCCTCGGTCAGGGCGCACCAGAAATTACCCCGGCTCGCTTGGTAAAACGTCTCGATAGCGAGCAAATCGGGTTGGTCGGCAATGGAAATGGGGATACCAAACTCGCCCTGCTGGATACCCAGCACCAGGTCAATAACCGGCTGCTGGTAGGGGGCACTGTAAGGAGTAATCTGAACGGATTGGGTAGGCATGTAGGGCTTAGTTAACACCCCTATAAGGTCTCAAAGACCTTATAGGGGTTCAGTAAAAAAGCTGCTGGCGGGCAGAATCAGCCTTTTTTCGCTTTCTTCTCACGCTTTTCTTCCTTTTTCTCTTTCGGTGTTTTAAGCGGCTCTTTCTTGGTCGTTTTCTTCGCGTCTTGACTCTTTGCCATGATTCGTTAGGATTTAATGGTTGCAACTACTTTACGTCAATGTACACAGAATTATTTTGCGGCTATACGTTATATCGGCCATTTACCAATCAACGGGAGTCAACTAAACAAGTGCGGTTAATGTCGGCAACGGTCTGGC
Organism: Cytophagales bacterium; assembly: GCA_038212815.1. Lineage (GTDB taxonomy): Bacteria > Bacteroidota > Bacteroidia > Cytophagales > Spirosomataceae > JBBQUC01. The sequence continues at coordinate 530 of JBBQUC010000325.1, read as the reverse complement.
AACCGGCCAAACGCATGGTCAGGTCGAAATCGGCCATGAGTTGTTGCAATACCTGCCGCACGCCCGCCTGTCCACCTAGGGTTAGCCCCCACACGTAAGGCCGCCCTACGCAGACTGCCGTTGCTCCCAGCGCAATGGCCTTGAACATATCAGCTCCCCCCCGAATTCCGCTATCGAATAGAACCGGAACCTGACCATTTACAACATCGGCAATGGCCGGTAAGGCTTCAATAGTACTGATACTGCCATCGACCTGCCGACCACCATGATTGGAAACGACAATACCGTTCATGCCGTAGTCGATGGCTTTGCGGGCATCGTCGGGGTGGAGTATGCCTTTCAGCAAAATGGGCAGTTGGGTGTGCTGCCGCAGAAACGCCAGGTTCTCCCAGGTCAGGGTAGGGTTGTTGTAGAGTTGGGTAAAGGCCAGCCCCTCGGCCGGGGGCGCGGGCTGGCCGTTTATCTCGGTCGGGATAAAGGCCCGCATTTGACCCAGAATGGCCTGAAAGGCCGGGTCGGAGGTATATTGG
>JBBQUC010000324.1:0-5297 GCA_038212815.1 Cytophagales bacterium | reverse complement strand
GCCACATGGTCGCCATCGCCAATCTGGAGGGTGGCGTTAGGGAATTTACCCCGCCGATGCTGGGTTTTGGGCGCGTGAAAGACCGTTTGGCCATGACTGGCCACCAAGTCCACCTCGGCAGGCCGCACTCCCCACTGATGTAGGCATTGCACTACCATCTGCCCGTGCAGCCTCCCAATGTAGGGGTTTAGCAGGCAAAGCTGCTCAAAGGAAATCTGCTCTTTGGCAAACACTGCGCGTATCTCGGCTTTCAGTTCCTCGGTATACGGCACTGTCGTAAATTGGTCGAGAGTCACGCACGTGTCGCTCCCGCTGCCTGCCACCCGGCACAGGGCTACATCGAGGCCATCGAGCGAGGTGCCCGACATCAGCCCCACAATCCGGCGTTCGGGCTTGCAGGCTAATTGATACAGTTGGTCAATCTGGGGGTTCATAGCAGCGGAAAGCGGTAAAATTAAGGAGTTTTCACGGCACCCAAAACTTACCTGGCTAGTAAAATTCTGCCCTTTTCTGCTTCGTTCTGTAAACACAATCTCCTCTTTATGCTACGATATACCATTGGTGCGGCCTTTGCTGCCGTATTTCTGCTGAGCAGCTTTCTCATTGACCCAACCCCGCCGATAAAGACCGCCCGTGAGAATTACCAGACCTACTGTGCCTCCTGCCACGGCGAAAAGGTGGAAGCTTTTGTTGATCGGAAGTGGAAGCATGGCAACGCCAGGAGCGAGCTTGTAGCCAGCATTACCAATGGCTATACTAACTTGGGCATGCCCACCTGGAAAGGCGTACTATCCGACAAAGAAGTTGGCGACATGGCCGACCTGATTCTGGAAAGCCTGAAAAGCGTCGATCAGTACAAATTTGCAGGAAAGCCTACTTCTAACATCTTTGCCTCTGAAGGCCAAACGGTCAAGCTCGATACCGTGACCAAAGGGCTGGATTCTCCCTGGGGCATGGCGTTTTTGCCCGATGGCGATTTACTGGTCACCGACCGCTCCGGCAGTGTGTACCGGGTAAGCAAGTCGGGCGAAAAAACGAAGTTGACAGGTGGGCCAACCGCGCTGGTAGAAGGGCAGGGTGGCCTGTTAGACGTGGCTCTCCACCCCGATTTTGCTACCAATGGCTGGGTGTATCTGTCGTACTCGGCCTCGAAAACGGAGGGCAGCGAAACCCTCTCCACCACAGCCGTGATGCGGGCTAAACTGGCAGGCAATACGCTCACCGAGCAGAAAGTAATTTTTGAGGCCCTCCCCTACGCCAAAACCCGCCACCACTATGGCTCCCGGCTCGCCTTCGATAAGCAGGGGTATCTCTACGTAACCGTTGGCGACCGGGGAAGTGAGCAGGAAAACCCACAGGTACTGGACCGCGATGCCGGTAAAGTTCACCGCCTGCACGACGATGGCCGGATTCCAGCCGACAACCCCTTTGTGGGTCAGACAAACGCGCATGGGTCGGTGTATTCGTATGGACATCGAAATCCGCAGGGCATGACCCGCCACCCACAAACGGGGGTAATCTGGACGCACGAGCACGGCCCACGCGGGGGCGATGAGTTGAATATCGTTAAAAAAGGCAGCAACTACGGCTGGCCGGTCATTTGCTACGGCATCAACTACGACGGTAAACCCATTACCAACCTTACGGCCAAAGTGGGTATGGAGCAGCCGGTTACCTACTGGCTTCCGTCCATCGGCCCATCAGGGATGGCGTTTGTGGAGGGCACCAAATACCCCGGCTGGACGGGCAACCTGCTGATGGGTTCCCTACGGTTTCAGTACCTGAACCGCTGCGTAATGAAGGATAATAAAGTGGTGAAACAAGAAATTCTGCTGAAAAACATTGGGCGGCTACGCAATGTAAAAATGGGGCCTGATGGCTACGTCTATATTGCTGTTGAAGACCCCGGCTATGTATTCCGGCTGCTGCCCGTGAGTCAGTAGCAACCCGCAACTGTTGGGTATAGGTTGTCGGCTGATGCCCGGCAATCTGTACCTTTGTGGTATGGAAACCAGCAACTTTGCCGATTTTGCCCTCAATCGGCAATTACTCAACGCCGTAGCCGATGCAGGCTACACTACCCCGTCGCCCATTCAGCAGCAGGCCATTCCGCTGGCATTGGGCAATCACGATGTACTGGGCATTGCCCAAACGGGTACGGGCAAAACGGCAGCATACGCCCTGCCGCTGCTCATGAAAGTGAAATACGCGCAGGGGCAGGCTCCCCGCGCCCTTATTCTGGCTCCCACCCGCGAGTTGGTGATCCAGATTACCGAGGCCCTTACCCAGTTTGCCAAATATACCGACCTGCGCATTTTGGCCATTTACGGTGGCCTCGGGCCCAAAACCCAGCTTGAGCGGCTACAGGCGGGGGTCGATATTCTGGTGGCTACTCCGGGTCGGTTCAACGACCTCTACCGCCTGGGCGAAATTGTGACCAAAGACCTCAAGACAATGGTACTCGACGAGGCCGATAAGATGATGGACATGGGGTTTATGCCCCAAATTCGGGCTATTCTGGAGGTCATTCCGAGCAAGCGGCAGAATCTGCTCTTTTCAGCTACCTTCGGTGAGCGCGTGGAGCGGCTGTCGGGCGAATTTCTGGAAGCTCCCGTGCGGGTAGAGGTAACCCCGCAGGCCTCAACCGCCAGTCAGGTAGCGCAGGTGCTGTATGAGTTACCCAACTTCCGCACAAAAATAAATTTGTTGAATTTTCTGCTCCAGGATAGTCATTTTCAGCGTATTATTGTCTTTACCCGCACCAAAGAATCGGCGGCCAATATTTATAAGTTTCTGGCACGAAAAGTGATTGAATCCAATCAGGTGCGCGTTATTCATGCCAATAAAGGCCAGAATACGCGTATCAACGCCATGGATGCCTTTAAAGAGGGCAACGTGCGGGTGCTGGTAGCTACTGATGTAGCCTCACGGGGCATTGATGTAGAGCAGGTTAGCCACGTCATCAACTTTGATGTGCCGCTGATCTACGAAGATTACGTACACCGGATTGGCCGAACCGGGCGGGCAAATCATACTGGCGAAGCCATTACCTTTCTGACCATTGCGGAGGAATACCACATCCGGAAAATTGAGAAGATTATCCGCATGAAAATACCTCGCCAACCCATACCCGATGGCGTAGAGATTACCGAAACGCCGTTTGAGGAGCAACAACTGCTGCTGCGCGAGATTGACGAGCAGCGCAAAAAAGAAGACCCTACGTTTCTGGGAGCCTTTCACGAGAAAAAGGGATTTGAAAAAGCCGTGAAACCAACCCGAAAAGCCGGAAAACCTCCTATCCCTAAAATGGTGGGTGAATCAATACCAACAAAACGCAAAACCTACGGATGGTCGGCACCGGGCGCGAAAAAAGCGGGTGGCAGACCCTCCGCAGGTCGCCCCAAAAGCAGCCCCGGCCCTCGAAAATCGGGGGGGAGTCGCCGGGCAGGAGGCCGGTAATTTAGCCCCGGTGTACTAAGGTAGGCAGCGCATCCGTTTTACCGGAACAGTTACGCACGTATGCAAAGCAGGTTCATGCACATAAGGGTTGTCATCCAGTTTTGGGTAGTGGGGTTTGCTACCCTGCCTGTCCTGGTACAGGCTCAGGTGAAGCTCCCCGTAGTCATGACTTCGGCCCGCGCGAACCGGACAATGGTCGCCCCAAACCGCCCCGCTACGCTAACAGAGACTAAAAAAGTGGCCGAACCTGTAGCCCCGGCCAGTATCGACACTACGCCAACCACCGCCCCTGCTGTTGCAGCCAACATAAACCTGCTGCCGCTATTTGGCGAGCGTAGCAAAACCGCCGAGCAGATTGATTACGAAATCCGGTTTTTGAGCGATTGCGACCAGAATTTTGGTAGCCGCGACGAAGCCAGCCAGTTTTTTGCAGCCCGTGCCTGGGAGTATGTGGGGGAGAGCCAACTCGATACGGCCACACACCGGTTTAATCTGGCGTACCTGCTGAACGATAAAAACGCCGATGCCTATTGGGGCTTGGGGGTAGTTTGCTACCAGAAGAACAACCTGACTGATGCCATCCGAATGCTAAAGCGGGGCATGGCCGTGTCTGATACCAACGCTGTGCTGATGACCGATCTGGCCACGGTGCAATTGGCCCAATTTCAGGCCCAGCACGACAGTTTGGAACTGGAAGAAGCCCAAACGAACCTGCTAAAAGCCATTGCCCTGAAACCCGATTACCCTACGGCGCATTTGCAACTCTCGCTGCTACACTACCTCCGCGCCGACTATGGCAAAGCCTGGGAGTATCTGCACCATGCCCGCACCATCGACTTCTCCAGCCTGGACCTTAAGTATCTGGACGAGTTGATGAAGAAACAACCCGACCCCAGGGGTGTATTTAAATAAGCTGTTCCGCCACCAGTCGTCCCGTTTGCATAGCCGCGTTCAGCGATGGATACGCCGTATGGTCGCCACACTGGTAGAGACTTGTGGCCAGTTGCAGTGGCTGACGCACCCTGCCGGGCAGGTAGGCGGGTAGGGCGTGCGGAATATGGTACGACCGCAGGTACCGCCAATTCATTACCCCATCACCAAACCATTCCGGTAATTCCCGTTGGATTTGCTGAGTCAGCGCAGCCTCATCGACTTGCTCCAATCCCTGCGTACTCACCGATATAAGAGCTTGCCCATCTGGTGCGTAACTGGGGGCTACATCGGTCAGGATGGCTACGTTATGCACTGCCGCCGAGCGTTTAGTATTCAGCAACAGCAGACGTTCGGGGTGGCGGGTAGCCGGTTTGGGTGATGCCGGGGCGGCAAAATACGTGCAGGTAGTATGGGTAAAGGCTGTTTCGGGAGGGGCGGGCTGGTTGAGCAACTGAGCCGCCTGCGTGGCATCTACCGCCAGTACAATGGCCTCGGCGGTAATTGTCTCACCCGCAACGGTAATTACCTGATTGCCCAAAATTCGGGCAACGCGCGTATTCAACCGTATTTGTTGGGCAGGGATTCGGCTGGCCAATTGGTTGGCAATGGCCTGTATGCCGGTGGCAGGTAGGGCAGCATTGCCCGTAAAGAACATTTTGAAGCAGAACTCGAAGAAATTAGACGACGTTTGCAGCCCATCTTCCAGAAAAATACCCCCAAAAAAAGGCCGGAAAAACCGCACCAGCATGCGCTCCGAAAAACCCATATTGGTCAAATACGCCAGCGTGGTTGTGGGTTCCTGGTCAAAGAAATCCGTGCTGCTCATGCCCTGCACCCGTCGAATCAGGTCAACAATGCGGAGTTTATCGGCCAGCGTTCCCACGGGCGAGGCCAGTGTTTGAAAC
>JBBQUC010000323.1:0-5312 GCA_038212815.1 Cytophagales bacterium | reverse complement strand
CTTTACCGAAAATCGCGAATCGTTTAAAATACCGATGTTTATTGTGGGCTTTGTGGTGGCGTCGTGTCTGTATAGCTTTGTACCACTGATGCAGCCATTGGCAAAACCCATTTATAGCGTAGCCAAACAGGCAATGGTCGTTAGTCTATTTCTGATTGGCTCCGGCATGTCACTTACGGCCTTAAAACAGGTTGGCCGCCCGGTGCTGATACAAGCTGTATCCCTCTGGGTACTGGTGAGTATAGTGGCTCTAGTGTACGTTTTGACTTAAACTTATGAACAGCACAAATCCCCGTCGTCAATTTCTTCACCAAAGTGGTGTCGCTACGTTGGCTGCCCTGCTGGGTACAGAGGTGGCCTTTGCCGAACACATTCCGCTGACGCTCCAATTGCTGGGCCTCGACTATGACCCACTAACGGGCAAAAGCACCTATATGAAGGTGCTGGGCGATAAGCCCTGGAACGTGGAAACGCCTATTCATTTACTCGACGATGCGGTTACGCCCGTCGAGAAAATGTTTATCCGCAACAACGGCCTCATTCCCGATGCCCCCGCCGACATAGCCAACTGGACACTAACCATCAAGGGCGAGTCGGTGAAGGCGGCTAAAACGTATACCCTGGCTGAGCTGAAAAAACGGTTTGTCCACTATACCTATCAGTTGGTGCTGGAGTGTGGCGGCAATGGTCGGTCGGGGTTTGAGCCGCAGCCTACCGGTAATCCCTGGGATCAGGGCGCTATTAGCTGTGCCGAGTGGACAGGGGTACGGCTGAAGGATATTCTGGCCGATGTGGGGCTAAAGACCGATGCCGTCTATATTGGCTATTACGGCAAAGACCCACACCTGAGTCAAGACCCTACCAAAGTAGCCATTTCGAGGGGTGTCCCTATTCGTAAAGCTCTCGAAGACGAAACCCTGATTGCCTGGGCCGTAAATGGGCGCGATATACCCTTGGTGCATGGTCACCCGTTGCGGCTGGTTATTGGCGGCTGGCCCGCGTCGGTATCAGGTAAATGGCTGCATACCATTGCGGTTAGAAATAAAGAACACGACGGAGCCAAAATGGAAGGTCACAGCTACCGGATGCCCATCCGCCCCGTGCAGCCAGGTGAAAAAATTGCCGAAACGCCCGAAAACTTTCGCATCATCGAGTCGATGCCCGTGAAGTCGCTCATCACTTACCCACGAACGGGAGCTATGTTTCCGGTAAGCCAGAAACTGGAACTGCGTGGCCATGCCTGGGCCGGCGATCGGGCCGTGGCGGGGGTGCAGGTCTCTATAGATTACGGGGTTAGCTGGCAGACATGCCCGTTGCAACCGCCCAAAAACCGCCTGGCCTGGCAGCACTGGCAGCATGAGTTGCTGCTGCCCAAACCCGGCTATTACGAAGTATGGGTTCGTGCCACCGACAGTACGGGGGTAACCCAACCCATGGTCATTCCGCAGTGGAATCCCGGCGGTTACCTGAACAATGCGTGTCATCGGATAGCCGTAAAGGCAACGTAAAGCCATGAAACACTTTATTTTAACTTTTCTATTCGCCAGCGCAATAGCGTTCCATGCAGTTCCAAAGCCTGAAAAAAGGGTCTTTGGGAGTGTCGCCGATACGCTGAAAGTTGACCGCGAAAGTGGCTTGATTGATGACCCGAACCTGATGATGGTAAAAGCCCAATGCACCGCCTGCCACTCATCGAAACTGATTTTGCAGCATCGGTTTTCCCGCGCAGGCTGGCAGGAACGCATCCGCTGGATGCAGAAATACCATAAACTCTGGCCCTTGGGCGATTCGGAGAAAGTAGTGCTGGATTATTTAGAGAAACATTATAGCCCGCTGACGACTACTAAAAATGGCTCCCGGCGTGCGCCCCTTACAGACATTCGCTGGTATAAATTGTAGTGCCCAATGTTAACAACCCCCATTCACCCTATTCCCTGCCGTACTGAAGCTCGTGTGTGTGAAGTAGCCTGGTTCGATGACCTCTGCGGGGGCGATACGGCCTACCTCGGCACCATTGACCCAAGCCGTCGGAGCAGCTACGCCCACTGCGCCGACATTATGCGCACCGCCGACCGCCTGGGGTATCAGAATATTCTGCTGCCCACCTCGTATGTAGCCGGGCAGGAGGTTATTCCGTTTGCGGCCTCTATGGCCCCCCAAACCCAGACCATTTCCATGCTGGCGGCTATCCGCACGGGCGAGATTCACCCGCCCATGTTGGCCCGGCACATTGCCACCCTCGATCATCTGCTGGAAGGACGACTGACCATCAACATCATCAACTCCGACCTGCCCGGCCTGAAAGAAGACCACGAACTGCGGTATAAACGCTGCGAGGAGGTGATCGACATACTGAAACAGGCCTGGACCCAGGAGCGCATCGAGTTTACCGGCGAGGTCTATGGCCGCATCAGCCTGGATGCAACTCCTGTAAAACCCTACCAGCAAAACGGCGGGCCACTGCTGTATTTCGGCGGTATTTCGCCCGGCTCAAAAGAGGTGTGTGCCAAATACTGCGACGTGTTTCTGATGTGGCCCGAACCCGAAGAAGCCATTTATGCCACCATGCAGGACATGAGCGAACGCGCTGCCCGCCACGGGCGGGAGATTGATTTTGGTCTGCGAATCCATGTGATTGTGCGCGAAACGGAAGAAGAAGCCCTGGCCTATACCAAAACCCTGATGTCGAAATTTGATGCAGAAGTGGCTGAGCAACTCAAGCACCGTACCCAGGATTCCAGATCGGCGGGGGTGCTGCGGCAGGACGAACTCCGCAAGCTGGCTGACCCCGACGATTTTATCGAACCAATGCTCTGGACGGGTATTGGCCGCGCCCGGTCGGGGTGTGGCGGGGCTATTGTCGGTACTCCCGTACAGATTCTGGCCAAGCTGAACCGCTATATGGACATGGGCATCCGGGCGTTTATCCTGTCGGGTTACCCCCTGCTGGAAGAGTGTGAACTGTTCGGCCGACACGTACTACCGCATTTGCCAAACGTCAAACTCTCCATTGAGCAGGGCCGCATCCCCGCCACTAACAACTAGATTTGGGATTTGTGATTGTGGATTTGTCATCTCCCACGCTACCCCAAACCCCTAAAATCCGACATCCCCAATCCCTTATGCTTCAATCTCTATCTGCCATTGATCTTGCCGTTGTGGTGGGGCTACTTCTGTTTCTGGTGGTGGCGAGTATGTATTCCAGCCTGAAAAAGAAAAGCTCGGAAGAGTATTTTATGGCAGGGCGGTCGTTGAAATGGTATTCGGTGGCGGGGTCCATTTTTGGCACCAACATTCATGCCCAGCAAATCATCGGCATGATGGGGATTGGCTACTCCATTGGGTTTGCACAGAGCCATTATGAGGTGTGGGCCGTACCGGCCATTCTGGTGCTGGTGTATGTGTTTATCCCTATTTACCGCAAGCGGCAGTTTTTCACCCTCTCGCAGTTTCTCGAAAACCGCTACAACGCCAATACCCGCCTGGTTTATACCGTGCTGATGATTGCCTTCATCATGATTCAACTGGTGGGCGGGTTTTACATTGGCAGCCGTACGCTTGGCATTCTGTTTGCCGGCACGGCCTTTGAACCAAGTTATTTGCAGGGTATTCTGGTTATAGCTTCCGTTACCATTGTCTTCACTGTGTTTGGCGGTATGGAGTCGGTAGTGATTGCCGATAATATTCTGACGGTGATCATGCTAATTTCGGTGCTGTTGATGGGTACGCTCACCTACCTGCAGCCCGAAATCGGTGGTTTTTGGGGGCTGCTGAAACTAGACCATGCCGGGGCCAATAAAATGCACCTCTACCTGCCTGCCAATCACCCCAAACTTCCTTGGCTGGGCATTTTTACGGGCCTCACTATCCTGAATTTTTATTACTGGACTACCAACCAATACCAGGTACAGCGGGTGCTGGCCGCCCAAACCGAGCGCGATGCCCGGCTAGGGTCTATTGCCGCTGGCTTCCTGAAACTCATCATCCCGTTTTTCTCCATTGGGGCTGGTTCGGCGGCTTTTTACCTGTTTCGGAGCCGCTTTGGCGAGGGTGTGGTTAAACCTGACGATACGTTTCTGACGCTGCTACGCACGGTGGTGCCGGTGGGCTACGGCCTGGTGGGGTTAATTCTGGCCGGGCTGCTGTGCGCCATTTTCTCGGCCATCTACTCCATGATGAACTCCGTCTCGACCATGATGGCCTATGATGTTTTCCGCAAGTACATTCGGCCACAGGCCACCGACCGGGCCACGGTGCGGTTTGGGCAGGGGGGCGTAATGCTGATGTGTGTCCTTGCCGTTGGGCTGGCCTACACCACCTACGACCCGACCTCGTCGGAGAATTTTTTCCTGATTCTGGCCAACCAGACCTCATACCTAAAACCGGGCCTGGTGGTTGTGTTTTTCTGGGGAGTGCTCTGGCAACGCACCAACCCCACGGCGGCTGTGCTGGTGCTGATGGCCTCGCCCCTGATTGGCTTCGGCTGCGACTATGTGTATGACCATCTGCTGGCTAATTACGCCTGGGTAAACAACACCTTTGGTCAGAAACTCAATTTTCTCTACCGTGTTTTCCTGATTTTTGTGATCGGTTCCGGCCTGCTGGTAGCCCTCAGCCTATACATCAACCGCCGGAGTGTGTTTGTTAAAAACGACGATCTGACCGTTTCGTTTTCGGGGATTGGGGGGGCTTTGCTGCGGTTCGGAGCCATTCAGCTACCCATGCTGGGGCTGGTCTGGGCCAATGTACTGAGTCCGCAAATGGCCGCTCTTCCTGCCGCGATACTGACCCTGGCCTTATTTGGCTGGTACTGGAAACGAGATACCGAGCCAGTGCCTTTCTACCAGTCCGATATTTTTTATGCCGGGTTACTCACTGGGGCAATGGTCTGGATTATGTACTACTTTGCATAGGCTGGCTTACTGCACGAGGCTGGTTCAGCAACGCATCGAGGCAACGATCTATATCGGGAATAGATACCGTAAAGTCTTCGGTCAGGGCGTACCCTTTCTCAGTAGGGGCATCGCCCCGGTAATAGCCCGAATACTGAACCTCCATCAAGGTAGCTAAGTAGAGGAAAAAATCGGGCATGTAATTCGGTGAGAACAGTTCAAACACCTGCGTACCCGGCCTGCACCAGATCAGATTGGTAAACGACGCGCCATGTGGCCCTATAATAAAGGATGCGTTGTGGTAGAGCGATACCTGCTCGGCTATCGTTCGGGGTATATCCTCAACGATGGTGAAGTTATATCCCCGAAGCAGAGCTATCAGCTCCGGTTCGTTCAGTATCCTCCGCCGACCAGCGCGAC
>JBBQUC010000322.1:0-5314 GCA_038212815.1 Cytophagales bacterium | reverse complement strand
CATACCGATGTCTTTGTTTTCGTAGGCTGACTGCAACGCGGGCAGGGCAGCACCGATGCCCATCAGGGTCGTTTTGGGGTTGGCAACCACAGCAAAGACGAAATTGCCCCACGCCTGAATGATCGGGTTGGGTTTGTCTTCTTTGCGGGCTTTGTAATCGAGGTATTCCCGAAACTCATCCGGGGTAAGCTGAAATTTCTCTGGAGTACCGTCTCCTTTGCGGGTAGTGGCCATGGGAGTTACTTGGTTTTGGTGATGGCCCGCACGTTCAGGTACAGGCCGGTTAGGTTGACCAGGATAACCAGCACAATGGCTGCCAGAGCCAGCCGGTTACGAAGGGTTGGGTTCATGACCGGGTTTGGGTTTAAAGCCGCGCCATTCTTTCACGATCCGCATGGAGAGCCAGGAGATGGACAGCAGCGAGATGACGATGGTGAGTACCCCGTTGATTTGTTGCATAGTGAATAAGCCGAGAACGTTGAGCAATAAGCCGAATACAGTACAGAACGCACCTGAAATATCCACTTCGTCGGGGTCGTCGATGAGGGTGAAGGTGAGCCAGAATTTAGAGAAGAGCCAGTTCATAGTTACAGTGTTTGTAAAGAGGTTAGATTAAGCGACAGTCCGTACCACAAAGCGGCCAATCCGTACCGTTGCACTTTGGCACTCGAATCGTAGGCGGGCATACACGTTGGCAAACGTGCTGGTATCCGGCACTACGAATCGGGGAACGGTAATGATACCGCTGGGCAGTACCAGTGGCCGGGCTACCGTTATGTCGCTCGACCCATAGGCCAGCGTCGTGACTGTTTTCAAGGCGGAACCACCTGCCGTTTGCGCCACGATTTCCAGATAGATTCCATTCCAGTTCGTGACGGCGGCATCGACCTCAAATTCGGCTATAAACTCTAGCACCTGACCGGTGGTCAGCCCCGCCACAGGGAGGGTAGCATAGGTAGCAATGTTGCGAACCGTGCCGTTATCGCCGACGACGATCTGTTGCCACTCGAAGCCACCAGCTCGTGCTACTTTACTGGCAACCACACTGGCCAGGGTTGCACTCGACAGGACGTAGCCAGTTGCCCAGGTTCCGGTTGCGCCGTTACTCACGGCTCCTGCCGTTCCCAGTAGCAGTGGATTGGTGTTCAGGCAGGTTTTATCGACGTTCGATACGGGCAAGGCCAGTGCGGGCAGTTTCCCCGCTAAGGTACGCTGCACATCGAAGGCCACCATCGAGGCACCTAACAGGGAAAAATGCACATCATCGACCGTGGCCGCTGCCGGGCTAACCCCGCCATTAGTTCGGTCGATGATGCTATTTTCCAGGTCACAAAGCAGGTAATTACTGGCTGCTGCTGTTGCCCGTATCCATCGGTTCATGGTCGAATACCACGTTTGTTGTGTCGTGGTTAAGGTTTTCCGGGCCGACAGCGTACAGGCTATGGGCTTAATCCCAGCCGCTACCAGACCTGACCAAATAGCGGTCAGGTTGGCTTGGCTTTGGGCTGTTGTCAACCCACCCGTAAACTGATCGTTCGTGCCGGCCAGAACGAGGCAATACCCCGGATTGAAAGCTATCACATCTGTTTGGAGCCGCGCCAGAACCTGTGCCGTGTTTTCGCCACCTACCCCCGCGTAATTGACGAGCGTAAAGGGAGACCCCAGCAGCACGTTCGCTACGTTAAAAAAGCCGCGTGCATTCAGAATCGGTTCGGTTACGGCGGGGTTCACCTGAGTACCGGCACCGCCTGAGATAAAGGTATGCAGTGCGGTCAAACTATCCCCTAAGAGTACCAGTGTCGCGGGGGTTTGCCGCTGATTGTAGCTGTTCCATTGCGTAGGGTCAAAGATTGCGCTGCTTTGTCCCTGGTTCTTCTTTTCCTGCAAAACACCATTGTAGGCGGCTAAATCGCCGAAGGCATAGGGGGTGTTCGGTGTGGCCAGACCCCGAAAGGCGGGTAACGTTGCTGTCACCCCATCGTCAGTTTTGCGTTTAATGGCATTATCGGTATCGGCTACGATACTGGTACGGCCCGCAGCGGGGGCGGAAATTGCGGATGCTAACCGTTTAAGGAGTGAAAACATAATTATATTTCGATGAATTGTCCGTTTATTTGAAGTATTCCGTCAATAGTCGTATCCTGTGGGGCCAGGCTGCCGGTATTGGCCGCCACCGTAAAGGTTTGCCCTACGGGGATGTAGCCCGGAGCCAGTAGGTTAGTCATCGCTGCCGCTAAATCGCTTTGATTAGCCTTTAGGTCTAATGCCTGCTGTTGAGCCGTTGATACAGGCTTAGTAGCATCACTCGTGTTATCGACATTGCCTAGCCCAACCTGTGCCTGGGTTACCCCATGTGGGTTGGCAGCATTGGCCATATGGCTATCCCAGGCATCTTTATTGGCCTGGGATACCATTTTGATTACCCCGTTCTCCTGCAAGGTTCGGCGGACGGCTACCTGTTGGGCAATGCCCGCTAAAATGTCCTCCTGGGTAGTATAATACCCTTTGCCGCGCCGGGCTATCAGCACACTGTCCGATACGGGATCATCGACATAGGGGTTATTGAGCCGGGTCAGTTCATCCCATATATAATGCAACAGGTCGTTTTCGCTATCGCTGTAACGCCCCGGTACAATAATTTTTACGCTTGCCTGATTCATATCAGTAGGCCAGTTCAGGTAAGTTAAGTTGCTTGAAAACTGGCTGATGGCGCACCAGCCAGTACATACCGACCAGGGCAGCCAGCAGCCCCACAATCAGCCCCATGTCGATGGCTAACTGAATGCGTTCTTTTTTTTTAGCGCGTCGATGTAGGCACTGGCTTCGGCGGGCAGGTGCTTCTGTAACCACACCTTCACATCGAGTACGGAGAGTTTGCCCGTATCGGGGTTGCGATCCATCCCCTTGTTTAGCTCATAGGCCAGGGTGCCTTTTCGGGCAATCACATACAGTTCTCCCTTGCCCACCGCTTTGGGGTAGAAAATGGCCAGGTACGCATCGACAAATGAGCCGAACCGCCCTTTGTAGGGAGTCAGGTACTTTTCGACGTAATCGAGTTGCTGTACGCCTGTCATCAGCCGGAGGGCTTCGACCGAGGTGCCTAAGCCTTTCGCCGTTGAGGGCAAAAACTGGATCAGGCCCGTAGCGCGGCTACTGGCATTGTAGGCTCCTGGTTTTAGCCCGCTCTCCTTATACATAGCAATCATCAGCCAGGACGGATCAAGCCCTAACCGCCCGCAAATGGTTTGCAGCTTGGCCAGGAACGCGGCTTTGTCTCCTTCTTTATAATAGCTTTCCAGGATCATCTTAGGACGGAATAAAGCGAATGGCAAAGCGATTCAGCACGATCAGGATCAGGCCCACGATAAAGAGCGTGACCGCCATTGTAGCGACGCTGTTCTGATCTAAAAAAACGGTCAGGTTGGTATCGGCCTGAACGGTAGGTTTTGATTTGCCGGTCAGTACATCCAGGATTTTACCGAAGATGCCGCCCGTAGTGGTTTGTTGATCGCCCATCTTATTGGAGAATGTAGGTGTAGTTTTTAGCTACATAAATGGTAGAAGTTCCCTGCGTGGCTTTCACCCAGGTAAGCGCGTCGGCAACAGTTTCGGTGCCGGTAGTGGTACCAATGAGTTCGCCCGTTTTGGCGGTCTTCACGGCAATGTTGGTCAGGCCAGGGCCAGAACGCACCCGAACGGCGGTATTGGCATAGAGCGACTTTCCGGCAGCAAAGGCCGTTGTCACGTCTGATCCCAGCACTTTAGTTGGGTTGGTCTTAGTCGAGCCGGTTCCTGTTGTATCCCCACCGTCGTCGGTGCTAGTAGCGGCAGCCTGTTTTTGTTTCCAGAATAGCCAGCCGCCCGCTGCCAGCAGCAGAGCGAAGACTACCCACCAGATTCCCTGTTTCATTGTTAGCGTAGTTTAAGGCCGATCAGCCGGTTAACGAGTTTGGGTTTTTTGCCGCTTAGCGTATCGTACCATTTTTCATTGTCGATAGCCTCGGTCAGCGTCTCCTGGTCTTTATAGAAGTAGCGGCTACTCCACAGATTATAGAGGTAGGTCAACTGGTCGTCGGAGAGGTCTAAGTACCGCTGAAATACGTCGTCTTTGGTGCCGGAAAGCACCAGCCAGCCCGAAATGACGTTGTACAGGTCTTGCAGGAGCGTTTCGGCCTCTTTATCCCAACCGCTCGGCAGGCCGTTGCCCCTTGTCGGATAATCGACAGTGGGGCCAATGTTCTGGGAGCGGCCTGCCGAACGGCCAATGATATAGACGAATCCCAGCACTACCACCGCCACCAAAACGATCTGAACCGTGCGGTTTTTGGCTATCTGAAGTACCGGCTGAGTCACGGGTGTTAGGGTCATTGGCGTAGTTTGATAATGACAGCGATGATTCCCATACCAACCAGGGCCATTGCCCCGTAGCGAATACGCGGATCGGCTAACCACCTATCGAGTTGGCTTGTCCGTTTAGCCGTTACTTTGGCATCGGGCAGTACGGTTTCTCCGCCTGCCGTGCCAACCCGCTTCGGGCGCGGAATACTCGGATCAGGATTGGGCGAAACGGCCACGTCCAGCGCGTAAGCGGTTTGTGGGCTGCTACTACCCCCCGGATGGTAGGCATCGGGGAGCGAAGGGTCAATATCGGTTCGGGCCGGTAGGGTGAGTTCGATGAACCGATCTCCGTCCGTAGTCACCACGTTTCCCGTGGCAATCCCGACTTCGGAACCTATCGGCACCGTTTTCAGCACCACACCCAGCGCGGGCCGCTCGTAGAGCTTCACGTTGGGCTGAATGGCGTAATAGGTAAGTCCACGCATGGCAGGAAACATAACAGCCCGCCCGAATGACGGAACGGGCTGTTATGCGATAAGAAAGTGAGCCTAAGTTTATTTGTTGACAACCACCCAGGTAATGCCGCCGATCAGGGCCAGGGCCAGCACAACCAGGCCAATGGTAATGGCCGTTTTGTTGGTGTTGGCGGCACCTGTATTGGTGGTACCACCCCCGCCGAAATAAGAGCCTATTCCACCACCCGTGACTGGTGGATTCGTTCCACCACCACCACCCGTGTTCGGTGGAGTCGTTACGCCACCCCCTGTTGTGCCGGAATCCGTCCAGGTAGAGTCGATAACAAAGAAATTATCTCCGTTGGGGGTAGGAGGTAGTTTGTGGGCAGGTACCGTGCCAATGTTCTGGTTATCGGTGTAGCCGCCGTAGGTGTAATTGGAGGCTCCCAGGCCCAGGTTGCCCGCAAATGCGGGTTGCTTCACCAGCAATGCCCCACCCTGACCCTGTACCAGTACTTTAC
>JBBQUC010000321.1:0-5355 GCA_038212815.1 Cytophagales bacterium | reverse complement strand
GGACGTGCTTTAGACCACCGGCCACCGAAACGATGATTGCAGGGCTACTTTCCGGCCCGATGTACCTGATGCTCGCGCTGCTTCAATAATTTCCAGCACGTGTAGGGCGTGTTCGGGAGTGATGAGTGGCTCTTTGCCAGTAGCCAGGCACTCCGCAATAACCGAGGCTCCCATCTCCCAGACGTAATTGCCGGGTTCCTGCGCATAGCGTATGGTTTCTTCGTTGGCAGTAGTGGCCATATCTACCCCAAAAGGCTTCCAGTCGTACCCAATCAGGTTCATGTTGCCTTTGGTACCCCAGACCGATATGGTTGGCTTTTCCTGTCCCTTGCCTTCGTGACCATAAGGGTCGAAATAGTTAAATCCACACTGCACGTGCGACAGAATTCCGTTGCCATGATCCATAAGTACCATCGCGTTGTCTTCGGCTTCAACAGAAATATCGCCTTTGTTATCGGTTTTGCGCCGGGACGTAACAATGCTCGTCAGGGCTACCACCGATTTGGCCGGGCCGAGCAACCCGGTTAGCGTAGCCAGATTATAAACACCTAAATCGGGAAGACTACCCCCGCCCCGTTCGTAAAAAAACGCCGACCAGGTTGGGCCGAGATGCCCGTAATGGGCGTGAGCCGCCGATATATTTCCCATTTTACCGGCCTGAATGGTCTGACTCATAAACGCAAACTGCGGACTTTGCACCACTGCCGGCGCACCCCAGATGCGTAACCCCCGTTGCCGGGCCAAGTCGAGCAGGGCGCGGCCTTCGCGGTAGGTATTGGCCATCGGTTTCTCACTCCAGACGTGCTTACCAGCCAGTAGAGCGAGTTTATTCAGCCGCCCGTGTTCCTGCATATTGGTCAGGTTGACCAGCAAATCGAACGGCGCACCAGCCAGCAGTTGGTCGATATGGGGATAATGGTTGGGAATAGTGTATTTGGTGGCTGCCTGTTGCGCCCGCTCTGGAATAATGTCGCAGGTGCTGACCAGCGTTACATAGGGCGATTTACTCAGGTGGGGCAAATACATGTTCGAGACACTGCCACAGCCAATCAGACCAATGCGCACTTTGCCCAGGGGCGGTATGCTAAGCGGAGACTGAACTTCTGCAGCAACGGTCAGGGGTGGGGTCAGCAACGTGGCTGCGCCCAACAAGCCCGCCTGCTGTAGAAATTCCTGTCGGTTTAAGGTAGGTTGTTTAGGCATGTCTCAGTTTGCTTTTATGGTAGCCATACAGAAAATAAATAGTTAGCCCCAGTACGAGCCAGGCTCCAAACGAGAGCCAGTTACTGGCTCCTAATTCGGTCATCAGGTAGAGGTTGGTGAGTACACCCAGTACTGGCAGCAGCGAGAAATTATATCGAAAACCCTGCACGGCCAATACCAGCCAGGTAATCCAGAAAACAATCAGCAGCGGCTTGCTTTGGATGAGTTGTAAGATATCTCCTTTGTTTAGTGCAAACCCCAGGGCCACCAATAAACCCATACCAATAATGTACTTGCCGTTGATATACGGCACCTTAAACTTCGATTGCGCCGTAAGCCCTTTCATGTCGAGGAAAAGAATGCCCCCACAGACCAGAATAAAGGCGAAGAAGGTGCCGACACTGGTGAGGTCAACAAAGGTTTTTAAATCCATGAACATGGAAGGAACGGCCACAATGATGCCCGTAATGATGGTGGAGAACGAGGGCGTTTTATACTTGGGGTGAATTTGGGAAAACCGCTTGCCCAGCAACCCGTCACGGCTCATGGTCATCCAGATTCGGGGTTGGCCTAACTGATACACCAGCAATGCGCTGGTAATGGCAATGACCGCACTGACTGAAATAACCCCCGCTATAAAGTTCATGTTCACTTTCTGAAACACGTAGGCCAGCGGATCACTCACACCCAGCTCCTTATAGTTGACCATGCCCGTTAGTACCAGGGTAATCAGTACGTACAGCACCGTGCAAATGGCCAGGCAATAGAGCATGGCGCGGGGCAGGTCTCGCTGCGGATTTTTACACTCTTCGGCGGTGGTCGAGATCGAGTCGAAACCAATAAATGCAAAAAAGACGGAGGCCACTCCACTCAGCACCCCACTAATGCCGTTCGGGGCAAAGGGCGACCAGTTGGCGGGTTTTACAAAAAAGGCTCCCACGCCAATCACCAGCGCAATCACGGCCAATTTAAGCATCACTAAAATATTACTCGCCGTCCGAGACTCTTTAATACCGATATAAACCAGGGCAGTAATCAGCACCGTAACTGCCCCCGCCGGGAGATTGACAATCACTTTCAGATCGCCGAGCATGGGCGCATGGGCGAAGGCATCGGCTAGCAACCAGGTGCTTTCAGGTAAGGTAGTAACGGCGGTGCCTGCCTGAGTAGTTTCCTGCACCAACTGGTACGCCCGCGAGGCAGAACCATAGTCGGTGGCGAAATATTTGGGGAAGGTAATGCCGAAGCCGCTGAGCATAGCCGTAAAATACTCCGACCACGAAATGGCCACTACCATGTTGCTCACGGCATATTCCAGAATCAAAGCCCAGCCAATGATCCAGGCGAAAATCTCGCCAAATGCCACATAAGCATACGTGTACGCACTACCACTCACGGGTACCGTACTAGCAAACTGCGCGTAGCTCAGGGCTGTAAATACGCAGGCAATGGCGGTAAAGACAAACAGCAGCGATACGGCAGGCCCCCCGTTAAAACTGGCCAGCCCGATGGTGCTGAAAATACCCGCTCCAATAATGGCAGCAATTCCAAAAGAGGTAAGGTCGCGCACACCCAGTGTTTTTACTAGTTTACTGCTTTCGCCGTGGGCGGCATCGGTAAGAATCTGCGTTACGGTTTTTTTACGAAATAAAGAATTGTTCATGTCACAGTTGATAAGGCGGTGAGTTGGACAGTTAGCCAGTTGCCCAACTATTTTGTTTATGTGGCTAAAAATAGAAATACTTTCCGGTTTTTTGTGCGTTCATGTGTAAACACCCTGTCTGGTTATGTCTATTGAAGTTCGGGAGTTGGTAAAGCAGTATGGAAAGAGCGAGCGTAGCAGCTCCCGGCACACGCCCCGGCGGGCGGTCGATCAGATTTCGTTTTCAGTGCAACCCGGCGAGATTGTAGGGTTTCTGGGGCCGAACGGGGCGGGGAAATCGACCACCATGAAAATAGCGACCGGGTACTTACCGCCTAGTGAAGGTACTGTGCTGGTGGCGGGCTATGATGTGCGCACCGATGCGATGGCGGTACGCCAGCAGGTGGGCTACCTGCCCGAACATAACCCCCTCTATCTGGACATGTATGTGAAAGAGTACCTGCGGTTTGCAGGCCAACTGCACGGCCTTGGCGGAGCAACCCTAACCAGCCGTGTTGCCGATATCGTTGACTTGGTAGGGTTGGGGCAGGAGCAGCACAAGCGCATTGCTCAGCTCTCAAAAGGATATCGGCAACGGGTAGGGCTGGCACAGGCTCTGCTGCACAACCCACCTGTACTAATTTTAGATGAACCCACTACTGGTCTCGACCCTAATCAGTTATCCGAAATCAGGGAAGTGATCCGGCAGGTTGGGCAGCACAAAACCGTACTGTTTTCTACCCACATCCTCTCAGAAGTAGAGGCCATCTGCGACCGCGTAATTATCATCAACCAGGGCCGCATTGTGGTTGACCAGCCCCTAAGTGAATGGCGTAATGAACCCGGTGGCATTGCCACCCGACTCGAAGAAGTGTTTAGAGGGTTGTAAAAGGAGAAGCCTTAAGTCGCTCCGCAGGAATTTAATTCTGGCAGAGTACGTACAACTTCTACGACTTATGACTATCTTCTCCCTATCTTCCTAACCCAGTACTGGTATTGGTACTGGCCATGAGCGGGTATTGGTCGAAGATAGAGCGGACGATACCTTTGAAGTAATTATTCTTAAAGTTGGGGTTACGCATCATGCGGGAGGCATACCCTTTCCAGATAACCTGATAGGTTTGGGCATCAATGAGCGAAATCATCAGGGTGCCTTCATCGAGGTTATAGTCGATGCGCTTGTAGGTAGCATCGTCATCTTCGCGAACAACCCAGTCTTTAATAACGGGCTGCTGGTAGCCCCGGAAGCGGAGATCGGAGCGGAAAATATTGTACGAAATCAGCAGGTTTGGGCTGCGGTTGCTTACTTTATACCCCCGTGCTTCCATCTGATGGCGGATGGCATCCTGAATATCGGAGCAGAGCAGGGTAGAGTCCACAAACTCGCATTCTAAAAAATTAAAGGATTGATAGTTTTTAAACTGGCCTTCGTAGCTGTAATCGTTTTCAACAAACAACTTACTGGACATACAACCAATAGAACTGATACCGACTACTGCCAGTATAACCAAACTGCCGATGAGTTTCCGCATGACTTAATCAGATGTAAAAGTTTGAAATACTGTGAAGTTGGTTTACGGTAAGCAATACTACTTAATTAACGCTAATTTACGAAAAGATGTTTGGCAATATCGAGTGTAACGGCAAACTATTGATTTTCTGTCAGCCCCGGTAATAAAAAAGCGCGTCGCGCATCATTTTTTTAGTGACTGGCACGTCATATACACAATGCCCTGCCCCATCCAGCAATGACATTCTGACCTGACCAGCACGATTTTTCTTGTCCTGAGCAGTCAGGGCCAGAATTGGGTCAAGGTCTTCATCCGTCAATTTAACCCGCCCATATACGGCAAACAGGTATTCTTCAATTTGCGCCAGCAGAGTTTCATCGATCAATCCTTCCTGATGCGCAATAAAGGCTTCTGTAACTATGCCAACGGCAATAGCCTCGCCATGCAGCAACGCCCGCCGGGCTTGCCCCAATAAATGAGTTTCAATGGCATGGCCCAGAGTATGCCCAAAGTTCAGGATTTTTCGTAACCCCTGCTCGGTGGGGTCCTGAGCCACCACGTTCTGTTTGATGGCTACCGAGTGCGCTACTAAATCGGTCCAGTTTTGATCGGCCAGGTCGCGTCGGCGGATTTCATGCCATTTAGCTGCATCGGCAATCAGGCAGTGCTTTATTACTTCGGCAAAACCCGAGCGCAGTTCCCGTTCGGGTAGGGTTTGTAGAAAAGTGGGGTCTATCAGTACCGCATCGGGCGTACGAAACACACCAATGTGGTTTTTAAGACCGTTAAAGTCGATACCAAGTTTACCCCCCACGCTGGCATCCACCTGAGCAAGCAGGGTGGTGGGCAGTTGAGCAAAGGCAATGCCCCGCTTATAGGTAGCAGCACAAAACCCGCCCATATCGCCAATTACGCCCCCCCCCAGATTCAGCAACAGCGCATGACGGTCGAAGTTAGCGCGGGTAAGGGCATCCCAAATGGTTTCGCAGGTAGGGATGT
>JBBQUC010000320.1:0-5379 GCA_038212815.1 Cytophagales bacterium | reverse complement strand
CCCCCCCCCGTCGCCCGAAGTGCTGGGCCGCAAGCCGCAGCGGGTACCCTCCCCCACCCACCGGATCAAGTTCAAGCACTTTGGCCGCAACGTGGAGTTGATGATTAAGAAAGCCTCAGAGATGGATAACTCCGACGAACGGCGGTCGTTTGTCTCGTATCTGGTGCGGCTCATGAAAACGTTTTACTCGGCCTGGAACAAAGAAGCGGTAGAAGATGAGACCATTTTCCAGAGTATGCTGGAACTCTCCAATGGTGCCCTGAGTACAGATATTCAACTCATCCGCGATGAGGGCATGGTCGAAGGAATTCCCCGCGAACGGGCCGACGATCAGCCGCAACGGGCCAATATCAGCCCACAACCCAACTACCAAACCCGCGATATTCCCACCCGCCCAAACCGGCACGAAGGGGGACAGCGCAACAATCCCCGCAATGATAGTGGGCGCGGCCCCTTCAAGGGCAATAACCAGAATCGGGGTAACAATAACAACCGGGGGAATAACACCAACAATCAAAACCGCAACAACAACGACAATAATCGGGGGCGGAGACGGTGATTTATTTCAGGAGTAAGGAGGGAGTGGGCCATTCGCTCTTCCCCATTCACCCGTCTTCCCTATAAATACCTAACAAAAATGGCTTCTTTCAAGATTACGGGTGGGCGCAAGCTCCAGGGCGAATTAGTGCCGCAGGGGGCAAAAAACGAGGCATTGCAGATTCTGTGTGCCGTGCTTCTCACGCCCGAACCCGTCACCATTCATAACATTCCGAATATCCGCGATGTGAATCAACTCATCGACCTGCTGGGCGATATGGGCGTGTGGGTAACGCGGGTAGGCGAAAGCTCGTACCGGTTCGAGGCTGGAAACGTAAACCTCGATTACCTCGAAACGGAAAGCTTTAAGCAGAAAGCGGCTGCCTTGCGGGGATCGGTTATGCTGCTCGGCCCCATGTTAGCACGGTTTAAAAAAGGACGCATTCCCCGCCCCGGTGGCGACAAAATCGGTCGGCGACGGCTGGATACCCACTTCCTGGGCTTCGAGAAGCTGGGGGCGACGTTTCACTTCGATGGCGATTTTTACCGCGTAGAAGGTGACCACCTGAAGGGCGCGTATATGCTGCTCGACGAGGCATCGGTAACCGGAACGGCCAACGTACTCATGGCGGCTGTGATGGCCGAGGGAACCACCACCATATATAATGCCGCCTGCGAGCCGTATTTGCAGCAGCTAAGCCGGATGCTCAACAGCATGGGGGCCAAAATTGGTGGGGTAGGGTCTAACCTGCTTACCATCGAAGGCGTATCGGCCCTGCACGGCACCGAGCATACCATGCTGCCCGACATGATCGAGATTGGCTCCTTTATTGGGCTGGCCGCCATGACTCAGTCGGAGATTACCATCAAGAACTGCCGCATACCGGAGTTGGGGATTATTCCCGATGTGTTCAGGCGGCTAGGGATTCAACTGGAGTTTCGGGGCGACGATATTCACGTACCGGCACAGGATCATTACCAGATTGAGACCTTTCTGGATGGTGGCATGATGACCGTTGCCGACTCGCCCTGGCCGGGTTTCACCCCCGATTTACTCAGTATCATGCTGGTTACGGCCGTACAGGCTACCGGCACCGTGCTGATTCACCAAAAGATGTTCGAGAGCCGACTATTCTTTGTGGATAAACTGATCGAAATGGGGGCACAGATAATTCTCTGCGATCCGCACCGCGCTACTGTGGTGGGTCTGGCCCGGCAGCAGAAACTAAGGGGTATCCGCATGTCATCGCCCGATATCCGGGCGGGGGTGGCGTTGCTCATTGCTGCTATGTCAGCGCAGGGCACCAGCATTATCGACAACATCGAGCAGATTGACCGGGGTTACCAACACATCGACCGGCGGCTCAATGCCATTGGTGCCGAAATTGTGCGGTTATAAAGGCGTTTTGCCATCAGAAAATGATGATTACGAAACTTGAAGACCTGGACCTAACCTCAGCTATAACAATCCTTAACTAGCTGGTTGTTTATAGTCAGGTCAAGGCTGGTTTGCGAAAGGATATTGGTTTGTAAAAACAATCCTGAGACCTTTGCGGGTATGAATCAGTACGGCTTAGTGGGCTATCCGCTCACCCATTCGTTTTCGCAACGGTATTTTACCGAAAAATTTACCCGCGAGGGGATTGCCGACTCGCGATACGATCTGTTTGACCTGCCCGATATTACGACCTTACCTGCCCTGCTGCAAACTCCCAACCTACGCGGCCTGAACGTCACTATTCCGCACAAGCAGGCGGTGTTGCCCTACCTCGACCAGCTCGATGCCTCGGCCCAAAAAGTGGGCGCGGTCAATGTTATCCGGCTCGAAGCCAACGGCAGCAAAACCGGCTTCAACTCCGATTACTATGGCTTTATGCAATCGCTCGATGCGTGGTTGCAGGGTTTAGGGCGTGATAAAGCCGGTTTGCAGGCTTTAGTTCTGGGTACAGGCGGGGCTTCAAAAGCAGTTACGGTGGCATTAACCGATATGGGTATTTCCTGCCAGTTAGTGTCGCGGCAGCCATCAGCCACAACAATTCGCTATCCTGATGTGTCAGATGTTTTGCCAATACATGAACTCATTATCAACTGCTCGCCCGTAGGCACGTATCCCCACGTGAACGAAGCTCCTGATTTGCCTTATCAGCAACTAACCCCTCGCCACTTACTTTATGATTTGGTGTATAACCCTGCTGAGACTGAGTTTATGCGCCGGGGGCTTGCCCGTGGAGCTAAGGCCTTGAATGGCCTGCGGATGCTTGAACTCCAGGCCGAAAAAGCCTGGGAAATCTGGAATAACGTTTAACAATTAATTTTATGCCTCTAACCGTTTTTGCCGCCATCACCGCCAGGCCCGGTGCCGAAGATGCCCTGAAACAGGGTTTACTTGCTTTAATTCACGAAGTTAGAACCGAACCCGCCTGCCGGTATTACGAACTATTCCAAAGTGCCGAACGGCCCGAACAGTTTATCATGAGCGAAATCTGGGACGATGAAGCCGGGTTGCAGGCTCATACCCAAATGCCGCACATGAAAGCCTTTGCCGACAAAGCCCAACACTGGTTAGCCGCGCCGGTTGTCCTAACAAAACTAAAAAGCTAACGCCATGCAGGATATTGTTTTCCAAAACGCGACGGTCTTCACCGGCAGCGAGTGGCTAACGGGCGCATCGGTGCGGGTTCATGCAGGGAAAATCCAGGCGGTTTCGGCAGGGGTACTGGCGGGCGAACTAATCATAAACCTTAATGGCGATTACCTCGTGCCGGGGTTCGTGGATTTACAACTCTATGGCGGCTCGGCGCATTACCTCAACGAAGAACCTACCGCCGAAACCGTGCGGCATATTTACGACACCCACCGTAAAAACGGCACCACGTCGGTTATGCCAACGCTCTACTCCACCTCGGTCAGTGTGATTAAACAGGCGGCTCAAGCCGTACGGGAGGTTAGGGCTGAACAACCATTTGGGGTATTGGGGCTGCACGTGGAGGGGCCATACATCAACCCCGACAAGCGCGGGGCGCACTCGGCTAACTACGTCCGCCCACCCGACGCAACCGAACTAACCGATTTATTTGCCGAAGCGGGCGATGTAATCAGCATTCTGACCATTGCGCCGGAAATATTCACCCCCCAACAGCGCGAGACGCTGCATCAGGTTATGGGCAGTACGTTACTCTCGCTGGGCCACTCAAATGCCACTTACGCCCAGGCGATGTCTGCCTTCGATACCGGCGTTGCGTTGGCTACACACCTCTACAACGCCATGCGCGGGTTCGAGAGCCGGGAGCCGGGGGTAGTAGGTGCTATATTCGACCACCCCACGGTGCGGGCCAGCCTGATTGCCGACGGGTTCCACTGCGACCCCGTGACAATCCGGCTGGCGCATCGGCTCCTGGGCAACCGGCTATTTCTAATTTCCGATGCCACCTTTGCCAACCCGCCCCGCCCGTCGCTGGCCCACGAAGATTTTATCATTCAGTACCACGAGGGGCGTTACACCAATCAGGCCGGTAAACTGGCAGGGTCGTCTATTACCCTGCTCGATGCCATCCGGGTATGCGTGAACGAGGCCCGGCTTCCATTAGCCGATACCTTGCGAATGGCTTCGATCATACCGGCGGAGATTATGGGGTTGGGCGATCAAGTAGGCCGCATTCAATCGGGGTATATCGCCAATGTAGTGCGCTTAGATAAGGCACTGACGATACAGGGTGTCTGGACCAGCACCGAGCCTTGATACTCCGGGAACCAAGTTTATAATCAAACTACCCTGTTTGTAGAATCAGGCATCCAGCAACAGTCAGCTTTACCTGTTTGGACTGGCCGTAATGCCCCACGCCCGGTTTGGGGCTGGTCCCATCTGCAACACTAATCTGCCGCCTTTAACGATGTCGTCGTGGTACAGTACGGGCCGGGTGAGGGGTTTGCCGTTCAGCGTGGCTGACTGAATGTAAATGTTCGTTTCGGAGTTGCCGGGGGCGGCAATCACGAAGGTCTTGCCGCCGTAATACTGTTTGTCTAAGTGCAGCACAATCCGATTAAACAGCGGACTGCTCAGGTCGTAATAAGGCTTTACGGAGGTGCCACCGTCCATCTCGAACAGACCCATCGCCATCAGCACGTACAGCGACGATAACTGGCCTTCGTCTTCCTCGCCCACCCAGCCCGTAATGGGCGAGTTGTTAAACAGCGTTCGCATCACCTGTCGGCTGTATCGTTGGGTCAGGTAGGGTTTGCCGGAGTAGTTGAACAGAAACGGAGCCTGTAGATTGGGCTGGTTGCCTAAGTCCACGTACTCGTTCGCAAAGCCTTCTTCGAGCCGCTGATTGAAACGGTCGGCTCCAACCAGCTTCACTAATTCAGGGATGTTGTGCGGCACAAAAAACGAGTAAATCCAGGCCGTGCCTTCCATAAATCCCGTACCGTTCCAGCCGCCCACCGTGCCAAACTGCTGATTGTCCACCGGCGATACCCAGGTGCTATCGCGGTGTCGGCGACGCATAAAACCCGTTTGTGGATCGAACTGGTTTTTCCAGTAGGCCGACCGTTTCAGAAAGTATGCGTAGTCGTCGGTTTTGCCGAGGGCGTTAGCTAACTGCGCGGCTGCGTAATCGTCGTAGGCATATTCGAGTGTATTGGAGGTGGCCCCATCTTCGTCGGGTACGAAGCCATAATGCAGGTACGGCGTGAGTTGACGATTGCCCGCAAACCCGCCACAGGGCTGCTCGCTGCCGGGCGTGGTGAGGTCGTGTTTAATGGCCGTCCAGGCTTTTTCCGCATCGAAGCCCCGAATGCCTTTCTGATAGCTACTCACCACCAGAGCTTTATGATGCTGCGACC
>JBBQUC010000319.1:0-5404 GCA_038212815.1 Cytophagales bacterium | reverse complement strand
GCTGCCTTTCTTTCAGCAAATGGGCATCGAAACGTTTACTGGTTTTCTGTGGTTTCTGCTCGTCTTTTCGTTGCTGTTCCCTGACCTGGTCATCAACGGGGAAGCACTCTTTACCAGGCAACCCATTCGTAAAGCCAAAGTCAGTCATGCTTAATGAGTTGCAGGCAACTCATCGGCTTACCATGTTTCTTAGCATTAGACTATTTCTTGTTCACTATATGAAAACAACATCAATTCTTCTTTTTTTAACGGCCAGCCTGAACGTACTGGTTAGCTATGGTCAGGATAATTTGGTTTCTATCGTTATTAGTCCGCCACCTGCATCAAATACATTAACTGAGGCTACGAAGATGGCGGGAAAAACCGTTTTTGAGACCTCCTGCAAATCGTGTCACACCACTATCGTCGATTCCAGAGCACCCAGTTTGGCTATGTTAGGAGCCATGACACCACGATCCATTTATACTGCGTTAAAAACCGGGAAAATGCAGGCCCAGGCCCAACCCCTTTCCGATGAACAGCGCCGAGAGGTTGCTCAATGGATTACTAACCGGCCTTTTACCGAAACCAAAATGCCCACGGAGGCTTTCGTCCCCTTCTCGCTGCCCAAAACAGTACCTTATTCGTCGGGATGGGGAGGTAATTTAGAAGGCACCGGATTTACGCAGAATACAGGTATTACCCCAGAGAATGTGACATCGCTCAAGGTAAAATGGACATTTGCTTTTCCCGAAGGAACCCAGATACGCAGTAAACCGGCTATTGTTGGCGACTGGCTTATCGTAGGAAGCCAGTTTGGCGATGTGTATGCTATTCAAAAACAAACGGGTAAAATTGGCTGGCATTTTATGGGTGATGCCCCTATCCGGGGAGCCATTTTTGTTGGAAAAAGTCAGGATAAGCTGCGGGCCTACTTTGCCGATTTCACAACCAATGTATATGCCATTGATGTAGCGTCGGGTAAGTTGATCTGGAAGAAACGGGCCGGGCAGCACCCGCAGTCAAGTAATACGGGATCAGTAGCGGTTTATCAGAATACAATTATAGTACCGCTCACCTCTAATGAAGTTACCACTTCTAAAAATCCTGATTATGCCTGCTGTACATCGTCTGGGGAAGTGGTCGCGCTAAATGCAACCACCGGCGATTTACTTTGGCGACACCGCGTCATTCCACAGGAAGCGCAGGTAAGTGGAAAAAAGAAAAACGGGCAAACTTTTTATGGGCCGTCGGGAGCACCGGTATGGTGTAGCCCAACCATTGACACACAACGCGGATTAGTCTATATCGGTACCGGAGAAAATTACACGGATCCACCCTCAACGACCAGCGATGCCATTCAGGCACTGGACTTTAAAACGGGTAAGTTAGTCTGGAGTTATCAGGCGACTTCAAACGACACCTGGAATCTGGCCTGCCCTGACGATCCTAACTGCCCTGAAAAGGTAGGGCCTGATCTGGATTTTGGCATGGCCCCGTTGTTGGTAAAGACCAAAGACGGCAAGGATGTAGTGGTGGCTGGTCAAAAATCGGGTGTTGTCCACGCACTCGACCCGGCAACGGGAAAGGTACTATGGCAAACCCGCATTGGTAAAGGCGGAATGCTGGGCGGTGTTCATTGGGGTATGGCTACCGACGGCCACTCTGTTTATGCGGCCAACGCCGATAATAGCTACGCTATAGATGGCCGGGATCCTGAACGGAAACCCTCGCCCGGCCTTTATGCACTTGATCTACAGAATGGTAAGGTAATCTGGAACCAGCCAACACCCGCCTGTGAGAAAAATAAGCCCTGTATTCAGGCCAATTCGGCAGCTCCGTTGGTGATACCTGGGCTGGTTTTCGCCGGTGCGCTCGATGGGCATATTCGCAGTTATGAAGCCAGTACCGGTAAAATTGTCTGGGATTTTAATACGGCTCAGGCGTTCAAAACCAGTAACGGTATTGATGGCCGGGGAGGGTCAATCGATGGGCCTTCGCCGGTCATATCAGGAACCATGCTTTTTGTTAACTCAGGCTATGGCATTTTCGGAGAGATGCCCGGTAATCTATTGATTGCCTTCGATATACAGGATAGGTAATTGTTCTGTTTTCTGTGGCTAAACTAAACCCTTTCTATCATGACTTCCCCAATCGCTCCCATTTCCGGGCCATTCGTTGCCGTGCAACCCATCACCGTACCGCAGTTGCTCATCCGGTCGGCCCGGCCCTGCACTTCGGCGACCGTCCCGCGCTGGTCTTCATGGGTTTTTCCATTACTTACAACACCCTGACCGACTTAGTAAACCGCGTAACGGCTTTTTGCCCGGAGCGGCTGGCGGCTTATAAAGTGCCGAAGCAAATTGAGTTTGTGGCCGAACTGCCCCACGAAAGCATCCGCAAAATCCTGAAACAGTACAACCGGCTGTTGCCGAAGAAGTAAGTCCGCGCCAGGCATTCACCAAATTTCCTGTAACTTAGGCCGTATTTCCACCTGTGTTATGCCCCATTTGTCTGTACGCCTTCTCACCATCTATTGCCTGTTCATAATAGCCGGTCAAGTGCCCGTTTCTGCCCAAGGGTTTGAAGGAAAAGCCTATTTAGCCGAGCTCCAATCCTATAATCAGTTTCCGCTCGATTCGCTCTGGCAATATCAGCCAGGCAATCGCTCCATCGGGGCCGATTCGGCAAGGTGGCCGGTGGTGAATGCCCAGTTTCTGCGCGACCGGGCGGGCAAGCCACTGGCCTGGCAAGGCGTTGGCTGGTTTCGGAAGCAATGGCGCGTACCATTAAGCTTGCGGAATCGGGCGGTAGCCATGCGGATGGGGCATTTTGGTGCCTCCGAAATTTACTTAGATGGGCGGCTGATTCACCGATACGGCCATATTGGAAATACCCTGGCCGATGAAGAAATTTATTTGCCCCGACAACCCATTGTGGTGCAACTTGATGGCCAGAAAACACACTGGCTAACGGTACGGTACGCGAATCGCCGGGCCAATTTGCGGGGGTATGGTAACACATTCACTGGCTTCCGGCTGCTGGCTTCGTCACCTGTGTATCGGGAGCGGAATCTGGTTCAATTGTTGCCCATGATGTTCAGCATCACATTGGCCTTTACGATTCTATTCGGGTTCATTTATGGGTTATACCCCGCCCGGTTAGCCAGCCTGTTTAGCGCGCTCAGTTTAGCCAACTCAAGCTGCCTGTTTTTTGTTATTTATCTGCTCGATTCAGTAAACGACGGGGCTATACTGATCCCGGCTGCTTATGTGCGAGACATTGCTATTAGTATGGGCGAAGCCCTGGCGCTGCTGATAACATATGTGTTGTACTATGGAAAATTACCACGCCGGGCCTGGTTGTTAGTCGCCTGGATAGCAGTTGTATCCGCGCTGACCGTGAGTAAGTCGCCCGCTACGGTCATCATTTTCCCAATTATCGGGCTACTGACGTTAGAGCGGCTTCGCATCCTGATAGTAGGGGTACGAAGGCAGAAAAATGGTTTCCTTATTCTGTTCGTCGGTTATGTGTTGGGGCAATCCATATTATTTGGTGCTGCGCTTGACGTGTTCAACCTGTTTCCCGTATTTACGTACACGTTTGGTATTTTTCTCTTCCTGAATGCGATGATTCCCCCGCTAACGCTGGCTCTCCACCTGGCTTGGGAGTTCAGAACAGCTAACGGCGACCTTCAGCACAAACTGAATCAGGTAGAAATCCTCTCGGAACAGACCATTGCCCAGGAACAGGAAAAACAACAAATTCTGGCTACGCAAAATGAAACATTGGAGCGTCAGGTAACAGACCGCACGGCTGATCTGAATAAATCGCTCGCCCATCTCAAAGCCACCCAAACCCAACTCATCCAAAAGGAGAAAATGGCGAGTCTGGGTGAGCTAACGGCAGGCATCGCCCACGAGATTCAGAACCCCCTGAACTTTGTCAATAACTTCTCGGAAGTGAGCACCGAATTAGTGGAGGAGTTACGGGAGGAAGAAACCAAGGTCGACCGCGATCCTGAACTCATTGGCGAACTCTTAGATGACCTCACCCAAAACCTGCAAAAAATCACCCACCATGGCGGCAGAGCCAGCAACATCGTCAAAGGAATGCTCGAACACTCCCGCACCAGCACAGCCGAGCGAGAACCCACCGATTTGAACGCGCTGACTGACGAATATTTGCGGTTATCGTATCAAGGCCAGCGGGCTAAAGATAAAACCGATTCGTCCGGTCCCGCGTCGGCGGACCGGCCGGAGCGGGACCGCTTTACCTGTG
The DNA here is from genome assembly GCA_038212815.1 of Cytophagales bacterium. Classification (GTDB taxonomy): domain Bacteria; phylum Bacteroidota; class Bacteroidia; order Cytophagales; family Spirosomataceae; genus JBBQUC01. Next base: position 1,144 of record JBBQUC010000319.1, on the reverse strand, counting down.
AGTTGACTACCGATTTTGCTCCTGATTTAGGCGAGGTTGATGTAGTGCCGCAGGATATTGGCCGGGTGCTGCTGAACCTCTTCAACAATGCCTTTTATGCCGTAGATCAGAAAGAAAAACAAGGGCTAACTGATTACCAGCCAACCCTCACCGTCAGCACTCGGCTCATTACCCCCCGTCCCCCTGAAGGGGGCGAAGCTTCATCCCTTTCAGGGGGACGGGGGGTACGTTCAGTCGAACTTCGGATTAAGGACAATGGCACGGGCATTCCCGAATCAGTGAAGGCCAAGATTTTCCAGCCGTTTTTCACTACCAAACCTACGGGGCAGGGAACAGGGTTAGGGCTATCGCTGAGTTACGACATTATCACCAAAGGTCATGGCGGTACAATAGACGTGGAGAGTCAGGAAGGCGAGGGGACACTATTCATCGTGAACTTGCCGATAAGGTAGAGGTAGCGATACTTCTCTAAAATTTCACCAATGAAGTTTACTGATTGCAAAATGGCCTGGTCAACAAGCTCTTCTGCTCGTACTATTGATAGATTCTGTGCCAATTTGGTTGGCTTACTCTTAATGGTTGCTGGCTGCCAGTCAGATGATCCGTTGAATACAGCAAAACCTTTGCCTGAATTTGGCCTGCCTGTTAAGGTTCAATTGATTGGATATAGTGGTAACTGTATGGAGCCGTTCCTGTCGGGAGATGGCAATACGCTGTTGTTCAATAACCTCAATAGCCTTCCCGAAAATACAAACCTACATTGGGCTACTAAGCTAAACGACACTACGTTTCAGTACAAAGGCGAGATTATTGGCATTAATACGGCTGATTTGGAAGGTGTTCTGACCTTGGATAATGCCGGTAATTTATACTTTGTTTCCAATCGGAATTACAGCAACACCCTGGCCACGCTCTATCAAGGCCATTTTGCTAATGGTACGGCCACCAATGTTCAGTTGCTGGAAGGCGTATCTAAATTGCAGGCTGGCTGGGTAAACTTCGATGTAGAGGTGAGTGTTGATGGGCAATGGCTTTATTTTGTAGATGCCCAATTTGACCAAACGGGTAATCCTGCCACTGCCGACTTGGTGATCGCACAAAAGAATGGAATGAAGTTCCAGCGATCAATAAACAGCAGCGAAAT
>JBBQUC010000318.1:0-5413 GCA_038212815.1 Cytophagales bacterium | reverse complement strand
CGGCTGGCGGGTTTGGTCGTGAGCACCCTGTTCGGATTAGTGGTGCTGGCGGTGCATCTGCCGTTGCTGGTGGCAGCTCCTGCCAACGGCGGAGAGTGGACCGCTTTGTTCGAGTGCGTTGCCCTCGGTGGCGGGGCGTTGGTGCTGGCGGGGCAGGCAAAGCAGCCGGAACATAGCGGCTGGCCGAATGCTACCCGGTTGGGGCAGTGGCTTTTTGCGATCGCGCTGGTGGTATTCGGGGGGCTGCATCTGGTGTACGCGCCGTTCATTGCCACGCTGATTCCGGGCTGGATACCGGCTCCGCTGTTCTGGGCGTATTTTGTGGGCGTAGCCTTTCTGGGAACAGCTTGCAGCATGTTTATAAACCGGCAACGGCCCCTGGCGACGGCCCTGCTGGGTCTGATGTTTCTCTTATGGGTACTCCTGTTGCACGGCCCCCGTGTGGTAGCTAATCCGCAACTCGAACCCGAATGGACGAGTTTCTGCGTGGCCCTGGCCATGAGCGGCAGTGCTTTTTGCCTGGCTGGTTTACCCGCTCTTACTCGTCGAACTCAGTTAACCCTACCCTAACCATGAATACCCTACTCTGGATTAGTCAGGTTTTTCTGGCCGCTGTTTTCGCCTACTCCGGCTTCATGAAATCGACCCGCTCCGAAGTTGACCTGGTGGCGATGGGGCAAACGGGTGTCGAGCACTTGCCGCTGCCGTTGATTCGGTTCATCGGCATCACTGAACTGGCTGGTGTATTGGGGTTAATATTACCCGACTTACTCGACTATTGGCGGGTGCTTACGCCGGTGGCTGCCGGTTGTCTGGGGTTGATTATGCTGCCCGCTGGGGTGATTCACTACCGACGGGGCGAGTTCCGGGCAGTAGCGTTCAATGTGTTCGTCTTTCTGCTGTGCGAGCTGGTGGTGTATGGTCGGGGAACCGCGCTGACAATATGGGTAAGGTAGGCAGGTTTCTTGATCCGCTCCCTTACCCTTCATTGCCCTATCAACGCACAAATAGGATGTTGCAAGCCGAAAATGTTTTGTCCTGCTACGGGAAAACTGCCGAAGCCTACGCCGACGCGTTTGCCCATGAGTTGAGTTGCAAACCCCTCGACCGGATGCTGCTGACGCGCTTTGCCCAGGAGAACCGCCATCGCGGAGTAATTATCGACGTAGGATGCGGACCGGGCCAGACCACGGCTTTTCTGCATCGGGCAGGTCTGGCCGAGATAGTTGGCCTGGACCTCTCGCCCGCGATGGTTGCCATAGCCCGCCAGCGGAACGAATCCTCGCTTCGATTTGAGGTGGCCGATATGCTGCACCTGCCTTGCGCAGACCAAACGGTTGGCGGAGCAGTCGCTTTTTATTCAATTGTCCACCTAACGATGTACGAACTGGCGTTGGCCTTTGAAGAAATCTACCGTGTACTCAAACCACAGGGTCAACTACTGCTTGCTTTCCATGCTCACCACGAGGGCGAGCAGCGGGTTTATCCGCAAGTTGATTTTCTGGGTCAGCCCGTTGCCATTACGTTTTACTTCTTCGACCCGGACGAGGTGGTCAGCCTTGCCCGCGAAGCGGGGTTTACGTGTCAGGATGCGCTGGTTCGACATCCATACGCTGAAGAACACCCGTCGAAACGGGCTTACCTGCTGTTTAGCAAAGCATGATTCGACCAATAGGCCCATTTCGATACGGAAAAGTTAAACCGACCACGCCATTTTCTAAGCGCAAACTTAGGTAAACGAATCGCTGTATCATGAACCGATTCTACCGTTATACCGGCATACTCATGCTGCTGATCGGACTTTTACACGTCACGACAGGCTTTATCAGGTTTAACACCGAGTTTGGTCGTATGCTGGCCGCCGGTTTGGTCGATACTGCCCGCCAACCTTTGGGCCAGCGGCTGGCCTTTTGGTTTACTTTCGCAGGGTTACTCATGGGACTGATTGGCTACCTGATGGACTGGATTGTGCGTCGGCAGGGGATGAGACTGCCCGGTGCGTTTGGCTATGGGTTGACCGGACTCTGTATTATTGGCCTCGTACTCATTCCGCTGAGTGGCTTCTGGCTGGTGTTACCGCTTGGCATTTACCTGAGTATTCAGCAGGGTCAGCGAGCATAAAGTAGCCAGGCTTACCCGGAAATAAGTCAGGATACTTCAGGATACTGCTTAACGAGTCGTTGCCTGTTGTTGGATTCCTGATAGAATCGTGAAAAATATACGAGCATAAACTTGTGTAGTCAAATAGCTACGCGTATGTTTGTAGTCAAATGACTACGCAATGAATTTACGACGAGACGTATTCCAGGCCATCGCCGATCCGACCAGACGGGCTATCTTGCTATTGGTGGCCTCGCAGGCCATGACTGCCGGGGCAATTGCCGCCAATTTCGACACCGCCCGGCCAACAGTGTCGAAACATCTGCAAATTCTGACCGAATGTGAACTACTCCAACAGACGCAAACCGGCCGGGAAATTCACTACCAAATCAACGCTCAAAAAATGAAAGACGTGGCAGACTTCATCGAGCCGTTCCGCGCTATGTGGGAGGAGCGGTTTACCAAACTGGAGACGATTATGAACCAGTACAAACCGGATAGATAGACCGACATGGAACGAAAAACGACGATCCAGGCTGAGACTGGCAAACAGGATTTACGGATTACCCGTGAGTTTGACCTGCCGGTCGAACTGCTGTTCAAAGCATACACAGAGCCTGATCTGGTTGCGCAATGGATGGAGACCAACGTATTGAAGCTGGAAAATAAAAATCACGGCAGTTGGCAGTTCGAAACCACCAACGCCCAAAACGAGGTCGTATTCCGGGCCAATGGGGTGATTCATGCGGTCATTCCGAACCGGAAAATCACCCGCACCTTCGAGATGGAGAGCGCGCCCGCATCGGCAATCCGCTTTGATGTCCAACTGGAGTTTCTGGAATTTGAATCGCTCACCGCTACGACCAGTCGGCTCATTATTCACCAAGTGTATCGGTCCGTGGCCAGCCGGAACCGGATGATGCAGTTACCCTTCGCGCAGGGCCTGAACATAGCCCACAATCGACTACAGGCCATTATAAACCAGGTAAACTAATCCGTCATGACGAAGCGAAACCGAATTATTTACTGGGCAACCACGGGTCTGTTGGCCTTTGGTATGGCTGCTCAGGGTGTAGCACAATTACTCCACACGAAAGGGTACGCGGACATACTGGCCCATTTAGGGTATCCGCTGTACCTGCTAACCATTCTTGGCATCTGGAAACTACTCGGCGTTATCGCTATACTGGCTCCTAAAACTCCTCTACTCAAAGAATGGGCGTATGCCGGCTTCTTCTTTGTTATGTCAGGCGCTTTCTTTTCCCACCTGGCATCAGGTGATCCTGTCAGTGAAATGGCTCCCGCATTGGTTTTACTGAGCCTAATCGTAACATCGTGGTATTTCCGGCCAGCCGACAGAAACGTTACGTTAACCCTATCTTATTCCCTTTCGGGTGAAAGAAGCGAGTTTTAAAAGGGACTGATAGTCAACATTTTAACTGAAACAAAAGGGGTTAATACACTGATCATCAGTATTGCCAAAAGTTGAAAGTATCGCCCGAAAGGGAATAACAAACACGCAGTATGAACACCCACGAAATCGAACTATCGCCCGAATAGCAGGCCGAATTGCTTGGCACCTTGTAAACCCGTTTTGAGAAAAACACCAACTCCTATCCTCCCCAACGTTTACAAAGGAACTGGACTTGTGGAGCCGTGAATGGGTATCAACATGCTAAAATTGGCGAACAAAAAATGGTAAAAGATGACACAATAGCTTTTGGCAAGTTCAATTGGCGGGTGATTGACATCCAAAACGGCAGGGTACTAATTATTACCCAGGATATAGTAGAATTGCGTTGGTATCACGACGAATTTGTGGAAGTGACATGGGCCGATTGTGAAATAAGAAAATACCTCAACGGCGAATTCTATAACTCATTCAATCAGAGCGAAAAAGCAAAAATCGCTGCGGTTTGTAACCGCAATCCTGATAACCCGTGGTTCAGAACACGAGGAGGGAATGATACTAATGACTGCATCTTTCTGCTAAGTATCGAAGAGGTTTGCCAATACTTTGGCAACAGTACGGCGAAATTAAGGAGTAAGGGAAGCCAAATATGGCATATAGATGACGAAAACAACGGCAAACGGCAGGCAGCATATAGCGAGGATTTCCACTGGTGGCGGCTTCGCTCACCCGGTTATTATAGTCGCACCAGTGCGAGTATCAGTAATACCGGCTATGTATACGTGCGTGGCAATGGCGTTTATGGCAGGCCCAGAGACAGTGGCGGTATTCGCCCTGCCTTATGGCTGAAACTGGACGAATGAATAGCAATTTACGGCCCCGAAACACGAGTTTTCATAAACGATATTGCGAAGCGAGTATAGAAAAAACTATCGACCCTAAACTAAAAAAGCAGCATGAACGCTCCGAAAACCAAATTATCCCCCGAACAGCAAGCTGAATTGCTCAGCACATTGCAAACCCGTTTTGAGAAAAACCCAGACCGCCATCCCGGTCTGGCCTGGGCTACCGTACAGATAAGACTAAACGCGGCACCGGAAAAAATGTGGTCGCTACACGAAATGGAACGAACCGGCGGTGAACCCGACGTGGTCTAGTATAATGACCAGACAAACGAAGTTGTCTTTTGTGATTGCTCGGCGGAAAGCCCCAAAGGTCGCCGAAGCGTTTGCTACGACCAGGCAGCACTGGAAGGCCGAAAAGAGAACAAACCCAAACATAGCGCGGTTGAGTTGGCCGAAGCGACGGGTATCGAGTTGCTAACCGAGGAACGCTACCGGACCTTGCAGCAACTGGGGCCGTTCGATACAAAAACGTCGAGTTGGCTGCGCACACCAGATTCCATTAGAAAACTGGGTGGTGCCCTGTTTGCCGATTACCGCTACGGTCAGGTTTTCGTCTATCACAACGGGGCCGAATCCTATTACGGGGCCAGGGCGTTTCGGGACTTGCTACGGGTTTGAATCACTCATGCGCTTTTAGCCGGTAAGATATGACCAAACAATAGTTGGCTGTCCGTCTCAGTCGATTAGCTACCTATTGGCAACGATTTGTGTAGCCAGATGGATGCCCTTTTCGTTTATCGATACTTATCGGGGTTGAGTTTGCTTTTGATAGTGAACCGGGGCGGCTCCCGTCCACCGTTTAAAGGCTCGCGAAAAGGCACTCAGTTCATTGTAACCCAGAATATATGAAATCTCTTTGAGTGGGTGGTTACCGATGGCTAAGTACTCCAGTGCCAGCCTTTTGCGCACTGCATCCGCCACTTCATGATAGGTCACACCCTCATCCCGGAGTTTACGTTGCATACTCCGGGGCGAGGTGTTGAAATTAGCCGCGATC
>JBBQUC010000317.1:0-5419 GCA_038212815.1 Cytophagales bacterium | reverse complement strand
GATACGCTCACCTTGCCTAACCGCTGGGCGGTGAACGAGTTTCGGGAACCCAGATTTTCGGACGATGGGCAGCGGCTCTATTTTTCGGCTTCGGCCATTCTGCCCAAACCCACGAAAGACACCCTCACCCCCGACGAGGAGAAAGTGAAAGTGGATGTCTGGAGCTGGACCGATAGTCGCCTGCAACCCATGCAGCAAAAGCGACTGAAAGAAGAAAAAGAGCGCGGTTTTCTGAGTGTCTATGACGTGGCCGAGCAGCGGGTGACGCTGCTGGCCAGCCGGGAAGTGCCGACGGTGGCGTTCGACCCCAAAGTGAATACCAGGCAGTTGCTCGCCCTCAGCGATTTACCTTATCAGGTGCAGGCTTCCTGGGACCCCGGCCATACCGACCTCTACCTGATCGACACCCGAACGGGTCAGAAAACCACCATCGCCAGCGACATCATGGCTACTGAACCCCGCCTGTCGCTGGGCGGTAAGTGGGCGTACTGGTTCGATGAACGCGACTCGCTCTGGCGGGCCTGGTCGGTGGAAGCTGGTAAACGCATTGACCTGACGCGGGGGTTGCCCGGTAAGTTTTTCGACGAAGAGCACGATACGCCCAACCTGCCCGGTGCCTACGGCAGCGCGGGCTGGACCCACGGCGACCGCTACCTGTGGCTCTACGACCGCTACGACATCTGGCAGATTGACCCCACCGGCACGCAAAAACCCCTGAACCTGACCAATGGCTGGGGTCGCAAAAACCGGGTACGCCTGCGCCGGATCGACCTGGAGCCGGACGAAAAGGTTATCGATGCCAGCCAGCCCATTTACCTCACCGGTTTCTGGGAAGATACCAAACAGACGGGCCTACTTCGTACCACCGCCCCGGTATCGAGTAGCCTGTCTATCAGTATTTTAGTGAGCAGTAACCATCGTTATGCGGGTTTAGTAAAAGCGAAAAAAGCGGGTACGATGCTCTATTACCGGGGCAATTTCCGCGAGTCGAGCAACCTGTTTCAGACCGATACCACGTTTGCCGCACCTGTGCCGCTTACGCGCATCAACCCGCAGCAGGACAGTGTGCGCTGGGGTAGTGTGGAGTTGGTAAAATGGACGGGTACGAACGGCGTGCCGCTGGAGGGGCTGCTCTATAAACCCGATGGTTTTGACCAGCGGGCGGCTGGGCAGCAATACCCCATGCTGGTGTATTTCTACGAGCGCAACGCCGAAACTCTGAACGAGTATCGCGCCCCGGCCCCCAGTCGATCCACCATCAACATTCCCTACTGTGTGTCCAACGGCTACCTGGTGTTTGTGCCCGACATTGTGTATACCACCGGGCAGCCCGGCCCCAACGCTTACGACTGCGTGGTGCCGGGCGTGCTGAGTCTGCTGAACCGGGGGTTTGTTGACCGCGACCGGATCGGGATTCAGGGCCAAAGCTGGGGGGGCTACCAAACGGCGTTCATCATCACCCGCACCAACCTGTTTCGGGCGGCCATGGCTGGGGCTGCGGTGGCCAACATGACCTCGGCCTACGGTGGCATCCGCTGGGAAACGGGCATCAGCCGGCAGTTTCAGTACGAGAAAACGCAGAGTCGCATTGGTGGCACCCTCTGGGACAAGCCCATGAATTACATCGAAAACTCGCCCCTGTTTTATGCCAACCGCGTAGAAACTCCCCTGCTCACCATGCACAACGATGCCGACGGAGCCGTACCCTGGCAGCAGGGGATTGAGTTTTTTACGGCTCTTCGGCGGCTAAACAAGCCCGTCTGGATGCTGGTGTACAACGGGGAAGGCCATAACCTGACGGGGCGGCACAATGCCAAAGACCTCAGCATCCGTATGTACCAGTTTTTCGATCATTACCTCAAAGACGCGCCCTTGCCCATCTGGATGAAAGAGGGGCGTTCGGCAGTGGAGAAAGACCGGGGCGAGTTGAAGTATTAGTTAGTCTTTCACTACTTCGCCCGTGATGAGCAGAATCACGGTTCCGCCTTCGGCATTCGACTCGACCGTTACCAATTTGTTGAAGCCACCGGCGGCAACGGCATTGAATGTGGCCTTGATGGTACCCGATGCCCCCGGTAGAACAGCCGTTTTGGGGTAATCAACCCCCGTGCAGCCACACGACCCTTTAGCCTGGGTAATCACCAGGGGCAGTTCGCCCTTGTTAGTAAACGCAAATTCAGCCGTAACAGGCTTCCCCTGGATAATCCGGCCAAAATTGTGGGTGGTGTTGCCCGCCCAGCCAAACACAGCGGCTGCCAGATGCGCCTGAACACTGAGGGTAGCTGCCAACAGCAGCACCGAACCGAAAAATAACATGCGTTTCATTGGAGTTGATTGGTTTACTTGTGACTTGATTTGGTTACTGATGAATCATCGGCACAAACCTACACCAACCCCGACCAATGGCTTGTTAACACCTTGTTAGTGTTTGTTAATGAGATGTTAATCGACAAGAGCGAAAGAGTGAATGAGCGAAAGCGCGACTAACTTGCAGCACACATTCACTCATTCACTCTATGTCCCGTCGTCTGATCCGTTTATTGGTTGCTTTATCGGTGCTGGCCATTGTTGGCATTCTGGTGGTGCAGATTGGCTGGCTAAGTCGGGTCAATGCGTTGGGGGAGCGGCAGTTTCGGCAGTCGGCCATTATTGCGCTTCAGGAAGTGGCGGGAGCGGTGGCCAAACAGAACCATATTGCGCTGACTAAATTTGCCGTTACGCAACTCTCCCCCGACTATTTTGTGGTGAACACGAATTCGCCCATCGACCCTACCCGGCTCGAAGGGGTTATCCAGGTGGCCCTCCGGCGGCATACCCTGCTCACCGATTTTGAGTACGGTATCTACGACTGCGAAACTGATCAGATGGTGTATGGCAACTATGTGGGCCTGCAACCTACGCAGCAGCCCATGTGTAACCTGCCTACCTTTTCCAGTTTTACCTATTATTTTGGCATTCGGTTTCCCAACCACAATGCCGGGCGGTTCGATGGGTGGGTGTGGTCAACGGTGGCGGTAGGGGTAGTAGTGCTGCTGTTTGGCTATACGCTGGTTGTGGTGTTGCGCCAACGCCGACTGGCGGATCTACAGCGCGATTTTATCAATAACATCACCCATGAACTCCAAACCCCCGTTTCTACTATCCGCATTGCCGCCGATACTATCTATAAACTGACTTCAGGAGACACGTCCCGCCTGAACCAGTACGCCCGGATTTTACAGACTGAAAGCCTTCGCCTGCAAAAACAAGTGCAAAATGTGCTTCATCTGGCCCGGCTCGATCAGGCCGGTAGTGCGGGGCAGAAGGAGCCGGTCGATCTGCACGATCTCTTCAGTCAGTTGGCCCTTACGTTTGCCCCACATATACAACTAGACCTTCGGGCAGTGAATCCCCTTCTCTGTGCTGACCGTTTACAACTCGACAACTTACTGAATAACCTCATCGACAATGCCATGAAGTACTGCCATAACACCCCCTGCATCACCCTTGGCACCGCCAACAGCGGCCAAAAACTGCTTTGGTCAGTAGCCGATACCGGCATCGGCATTGCCCCTGAACACCAGGCAGCCGTTTTCCAGCAGTTTTACCGGGTGCAGACAGGCCGGGTACAAACAACGCCTGGCTTTGGATTGGGACTGCACTTTGTTCGGCAGGTTGCCCAGGCACACGGCTGGCAACTGCGGCTGGAAAGTAGGGTTGGACAGGGGAGTCGGTTTAGTTTAGTGAGTGATGCACTCGTTTTAAAGAGTTGACTCGTTCGCTCATGTCTCATATCCTCTACGTTGAAGATGACCTGGCCCTGGGGTTTGTTACGAAAGACAACCTGGAGATGGCCCGCTATACCGTAACGCATTGTACTACGGGTTCCGATGCCTGGGCCGCCTTTAGTCGGTCACTGGGCAGCGCGGCCCGGTTCGACCTGTGTATTCTGGATGTGATGCTGCCGCAAACCGATGGGTTTACCGTAGCGCGGCAGATTCGGGCCGCTGATGAACACGTACCCATTCTGTTTCTGAGTGCTTTGGCCGACAAACAAGACCGGCTTACCGGCCTGCGAACCGGGGCCGACGACTACCTGACCAAGCCCTTCAGCATCGAGGAACTACTCCTGAAAATCAGTGTTTTCCTGAAACGCAGTCAGCGGGTGGAGCCTGCCTGTAGCCGTACAGCGGGCATCCGGGCAATTGGTAGTTACCTGTTCGATGCCAATAACTTAACCCTCCACCGGCAGGGCCATACCCAAACCCTCACCGACCGCGAAGCCGCCGTGCTGGCTTACCTCCTCGACCGGCCCAATGCCCTTGTTCGGCGCGATGAGTTGCTGCGGGCTATCTGGGGCGACGACGATTATTTCATGGGCAGGAGCTTAGACGTGTTCATTTCCCGGCTCCGCAAACGCCTGCACGACGATGCCAGCCTCCGCATCGAGAATCATCATGGCGTTGGCTTCCGGCTGATAACCCCCTGACAAACCAGGGCCACTCACAGTTTCACTAATTTGTACCGCGTAATGGTATCCGTTCCCTGACTTGTCAGGATATACACGCCTGCTGGCAGTGCCGAAACGTCGAGTTCCTGAAGAGTTCCGGGCTGCGAAATATAGCGGTACGTTTTACCCTGCAAATCGGTTAGCTGAAGGGATTGGTAGTTGAGGGCCGGGGTGAAAAATACCTTGCCTTTTTCGGTCGGATTAGGATACAACACCACTAACGGATGTTCCGTTTCGGCGACAGGCGCAGCGGGTCGAAGCCCAATGGGTGTTGTCGCTACATCGGGCGAACCAACCAATTCCAGGTTGAAGTGCAGGTCTGGACTATCATTTGACGATTGATGCACCTCGGCCGCAATTATGCCGGCACTGATGGCACTGGCCGGAAAAACCACGGTGCGCCATTCCAGTTCGTTCGTATTCAGGGTGGCCAGCGTTGTTGGCGTGATAACGGCGGGCAGAGCGGGCATATTCGGGTCGCGGGGCAACACTTCCTGCCCATTGATGTAGATGATAACCCCATCGTTCCGCCGGTAATTCAGGATGTACGATTGATAGGAACCGCCCCCAAAATACCCTTTAAAGTAAGTAGTGATGTTTTTGTTCGGGCAAGCCGTGTTCAGGTCGTTGGGCGATGGACAGCCATTGGGAATCTGGATCAACTCCCCATCTTCGCCCTGGGGCGAATAGCCAAGCGGCAGAAGCCAACGCCCCCAGCCCGCCACATCGTTCGACGTTTTCCAGTCACTCGGTGGGGCTGGTGGTGGCACGAGATAATACCAGAATTGCGACCCAAGCTCTTTCTGTCCACTCGGATTACTAGTAAAATTGGAAGGCGCACCGAAACCGCCACCACCCTTGAGCCGCCCAACCACGTAGTCGCCATAATAATTACCCTTGCTCAGTTCTCCGCCCAGCCACCAGTGTGTA
>JBBQUC010000316.1:0-5450 GCA_038212815.1 Cytophagales bacterium | reverse complement strand
GCCCAATCTCGGTTTCTTCGTGGCCCGGCACCACCACCAGCTGCCCTGGCTTTGGGCCGATGACCTGCATGAGGTGATTGGCATTTTTGAGGGCAATATCCAGCAGCGTTCGTTTGCCGGTGGCCTGAAAGTGGGCTACGGCAGCTTCATAGAGGTGACCTACATTGTAGAGTTCATGGCTGTGGGCTTCGTAGCTGTAACGCGTAGGGCCGGTGCCGCGATCCCGTTTGACGGTCGAGTCTTTGAGAATGGTGCGGATGGTATAGAGGTACCCGTCGGGTTCCTGAGCGGCAGCGAAGAGGGTAATCAGACTGTCCAGGTACCGGTCAAGCTTGGGGTCATATTGGGTTTGGAGGGAGTAAGCTGCCCCCTCTACCACTTTATACACGTCAGAATCGTCGTACCGAATGCCCCGGAACGTCCCTTTTTTTAGCCCACCCGCCACCGCAAAATTGTCGATTCGACCGGTTTCTTCGCACTTTTTAAAATCGAAGGGGAGGGTAACCGACCGGTTGGCTTCCAGACGCGGTGCCCAGAAATCACCTTTGATTTTTACGCTGGTAAAGGGTACAGGAATAATGGGGTAGTCCTGAGCCACCGCCCTGAAGCAGGCAATCACCAGCAGGTAGCGTAGTAGCCCCCGATAAATAGATTTCATACATTTCATGCTGATTTTAACGGCGATTAGGTTCTGTCTCGTAGTTAACTTTGTTTATTTTTGCCCCAAAAACGTGCGTACTTTATGACTGAGACAAACAGAAAGGGTCTTTATGTACAATATGGTTGTGGCTTATCGGCACCTGTTGAGTGGATTAACTTCGATACATCCCCCACTCTGCGTATTCAAAAGACACCCTTACTGGGTAGCTTACTCAAAAACCAGCTTTACTGCATTTTCCCGGCTAATGTCAGGATTGGCGATATCATCAAGGGGTTACCCGTACCCGATAACTCGTGCGCGGGCCTATATTGCTCCCACACCTTGGAACACCTCAGTTTGAATGATTTTAGAACAGCCCTGAAAAACAGCTACGCCATTCTGCAACCCGGTGGGTTGTTTCGCTGCGTAGTGCCTGATCTGGAAACGTATGCCCGCCAGTACGTTGCCGAACTTGAATCGGGCGATACACAGGCGAGCCACCGGTTTTTGTCGCCCTGGGGCGAACGGGCCATGCTGGGGGTAGAGAGTCGCCCACGGGGAGTGAAAGGATTTTTGGGGGCGATGCTTGGCAACTCCCATCACCTCTGGATGTGGGACCATCAGTCGCTGGCCGATGAGTTGACGAGAGCAGGGTTCACCAACCTACGCCGGTGCGCCTTTAACGACTCCGCAGACCCCATGTTCCGGTACGTAGAAGACCCTAACCGATTTGTGTCGGCAGTGGCGATTGAGTGTTCTAAATAAGGAGAAGATGCGCTATTTCTGGGTAGGTACACTGTTGTTGGTTGCCAGTTGCGCCAGGGCGCAGACTACTGCTGTTGCTGATAGTACCCGACCGGGCAGCTACTGTCGGCTCGACTGGGAGAATGATGGGTTTCAACTGCGGTCGAAGAATATCTCCGACCGGTACTATACCAACGGCATCCGGCTCACGCTGGGGAGCAACGCCTTTCGCACCTGGCCCACGCGCCACGCCTTACTTACCTTTAGTGCGTTACCGGACCGGACGTACGGGCGGCAGTACGACCTGAGTGTTGGTCAGGAGATTTACACGCCCCGTAACCTGACCATCCGCGACCGCCCTCTATACCCCACAGACCAGCCCTACGCGGGCTACCTCTACCTGAAATGGGGGTTGGTCACCACCGATGCGACGGCTGGGCGCAAGATGACCTCCAACCTGGTGCTGGGCGTGATTGGCCCGCTGAGTGGTGCCGCCGAGGTACAGAGCACCCTTCACGATGCCCGCAACTACCCGCGTCCGCTGGGCTGGGGTACACAGATGCCCAACGACCCGGCTATTAGTTATTACATCAAGTACGAAGCCCGTGCCATTCCGCAATTCACGCCTGTGTTCGACGTGATTGGTCAGGTAGAGGGAAACATTGGCACCCTGAGTAACTACGCAGGCATGGGTACCCAACTGCGCATTGGCCTCTTCAACGATTATTTTCAGAACGCTACCGGGTTGTATTCTCCACCGGTGGGCCGCAGCAAATACCCCCGCCGAAACGTGCAGTTCTACGCCTTTTTAGGCACCAGTTTCCGGGCGGTGCTGGATAACTCGTTGTTGCAGGGGGGATGGTTGAGTGGCAAAACCAATTTCTACGCCCTGCCCGCTGTCGAGATGAAACACTTTATTGGTCTTATTGACTTTGGCGGGGCTATTGTCGTCAAAAACTTCCAGTTTACGTTTACCCAATCGCTGCAAACCCCAGCCTTTATAGCGGGCCTCGATCACCAGTACGGCCACCTGAGTCTGCTGTTTCGCTGCGGAAAATAGGCAAGCTCACAACCGCCAAACGGGATACACGTCCCCGGCACTGAATTCATTTTTCTCCGCTGGTAACTCCATAAACCCGTGAGCAGCCAGCAGATTGGCAAAATCGCCGGAGCCGTTGCCGGGCAGGGGGTGTGCTAGTGAACTGCCGTCGGGCTGACTGTCGAGCCGCACGGGCAGAAAATAGGTAAGCGCAGGGTTAAACGAGATGGGCCTGGCCAGTTGGGCGTATTCAGGCGGGGGAGCAGTCAGGCCGAAGGAGGTTTGCAGAAAAGGCCGCACGTACCGTACATAGCACAGAAATGTCGAGACGGGGTTTCCGGGCAGACCAAACACAGTTTTGTCAGCTTGCTGCCCAAACCAGAGCGGTTTGCCAGGCCGCTGCTCAATTTTATGGAATACCTGCTGTACACCCAGTTGCATCAATACCGCTGGCACAAAGTCGGCTTTGCCCGCCGATACACCCCCACTCAGCAGCAGCACATCGTTGGTTATCAGTAGCTCAGCCAGTTCGGTGGCTAATGCACCTTCATCGTCGGGGATATGGTGTAGGGTAGCCCGGATACCGAGTTCGCGCAGGGAAGCTTGTAGCATCACCGCGTTCGATTGCCGAATTTGGTAGGGGAGGGGCGTATCGGCAACGCCAACCAACTCATCACCGGTCGAGATGAGGGCCACGCGGGGCAGCGCACTGACCTGGAGCGAAGTCCGCCCTGCCGACCCCGCTACGGCAATCTCGATGGGGCCAAGCAGCGTACCGGGAGTCAGCAATATATCGCCCGCCCGCCGGTCTGATGCCTGATGATGGATATTCTGGCGGGGCTGCACCTCGTCGATGGTGATGGTTGCCTGCCCGTTGGCTATATGGAGGTCTTCGTAGCGGATTACGGCATCGGTGCCAATGGGCAGCATGGCTCCCGTCATCACCTCCAGGCAGGCGTGAGCATTGATCAACGTGGGCTGCGGTTGCCCTGCCCGGTGTGTACCCTGAATGCTAAACAGGCGTTGTCCGGCAGCAAACTGACTAAACTGAATGGCAACCCCATCCATCGCTACTCGGTCGAAGGGCGGGAAGTCGCGGTCGGCATAAACCGGTTCGCGCAGTATGCGGCCAACGGCATCGGCCAGTACAACCTGTTCGGCAGGCAGGAGCAAGGGTCGTTGTTGAATCAGAACAGCAGCTTCAGCGACAGAAAGCATACATTAATGGATAATGCATAAGGAATAAGGGCCAATGTACGATGGCAGGGAGGAATCTGCAAGGAAGATATAGAATGAGTTTCGTACTTTGCCCGAATGGTTGTACATTGTGCGTTGTCCATTAGTCATTGTTTCCTAGTCAATTTATTGATGAACGATTTTTCACATCTCGATCCGCAGGGTAATCCGGCTATGGTGGATGTTAGCCCCAAAGCTATCTCCCGGCGCACGGCCCGCGCCCGTTCGGTGGTGGTACTGGGTGAAGAGATTATGCAGCACCTGAGCAACAATGACATTCATACCCGAAAAGGCCCCGTGTTTCAGACCGCCATTATTGCCGGTACAATGGCGGCCAAGCGCACCGATACACTCATTCCGCTCTGCCATTCGGTAGGGTTAGAGAGTTGTAAAATCACCATTACTACCCTCGGCTACGATGCCGTTATCGACTGTAGGGTGGTGACCGAAGGCAAAACGGGGGTAGAAATGGAGGCACTGGTGGGCGCGTCGGTGGCGGCCCTCACCATCTACGACATGTGTAAGGCGTTCTCGCACGATATTGTGATTGGTGAAACGAAACTGATGGAAAAAACGGGCGGTAAACAAGACTTCCGACGCGATGACTAACTACGAAAAACACGCTAAACTAACCCGCCCTGCGCTCGGTCAGTTTGGCCGCACCGAACTGGCTCTGCTGGGAACCCCCTGCGGCCACCGTAAACAACTAGCTTATACCCTGGCACGGGCATTGACTGGTGGGATTACAGTGGCCTACGTCGATGCCGACCATAAGGGCGAAGATACGGTGGAGACCATTCCAGCCCTATCGGCGGGGGCATTGGCCGTGTTTACGGACAAGATAACCTTCACCCGGTTGGATACCACCCGCCCCCTGAACGAGTTTCAGCGCAGACCCCTGTTTGCCGACTATGATTTGGTGCTGGTAAACGGTAACCATTTTACCGCACAGGCCCAGATTGTGGTGGTTGACCCGGCCAAATCGCTCGAAAAGAAACTCGACCGCCTGACCAATGTGCAACTGGTGTTGATAAAAGATACGGAAACTATCCCCGATTTTCTGCGCGAAAAGCTCCCCGCCGGGGTGCCGGTGTTGCCATTTGACCAAACTGACCGTATTGCCGACTTTGTGCGGGCGTTTGTGGACGAGTGTCGGCCTCCGCTTCTGGGGCTGGTGCTTACTGGCGGGCAAAGCACCCGCATGGGGCAGGACAAGGCCACGCTTGATTACCATGGCCTTCCCCAGCGCGACTGGATAACCAACCTGATGAAACCCTATTGCGAAGACGTATTCTGGTCGGTGAACGCCAGGCAGGCCATCGAGGTAAACGGCCTGGTGAATCCCTTCATTGCCGACTCGTTTCTAGGGTTGGGACCAATGGGGGGCATACTGTCGGCGTTTCGGCAGCAGCCCGATGCGGCCTGGCTGGTGGTGGCCTGCGATTTGCCACTGCTGACCAGTGAGACCCTCGACGCGCTGGTTAACGGGCGTAACCCCTCGACAATGGCCACCGCGTTTCTTGACTCTGATGCCCAGTTTCCAGAGCCGCTGCTCAGCATCTGGGAACCCAGGGCGTACCCAGTATTACTCCAGTTTCTGGCCATGGGGTACTCGTGTCCACGCAAGGCACTCATCAACGGGAACATTACCCTGCTGCAGGCCCCCGATGTTCAGGCACTCACTAATGCCAACGACCCGGAGACCAAAGAAACTGTGAAAAAATTAATCCTATCGAATTAAAAGACTAACTTTGGCGTTAGTATTGCACCTACCCAACTGTACGATTTCTG
>JBBQUC010000315.1:0-5457 GCA_038212815.1 Cytophagales bacterium | reverse complement strand
AGACGGGTGCACCAGCGTACCGTGAACGAGGTTCCGCTTCCGCTTGGTTGACTTTTTAGTCAGAATGTGCGAATGGAAGGCGTGCTTCCGTTTGATTTTACCGGTGCCAGTCAGCTTAAAACGCTTTTTGGCAGCGGAGTTGGTTTTTACTTTGGGCATGACTTTAGTACCGGATCGCCGGGCCGTGAAAATAAACAGGCCGCAAAGGTACGAATTTATTTCTTAGGTGCCGCCACTTTAGGCGCCAGAAACATACTCATGCGCTTGCCTTCGAGTTTTGGTTCGGTCTCTATCTTGCCAACTTCCTCAAGCCCTTTGGCAAAACGGTCGAGCAGTTGAAAACCGCGATCCTTAAACACAATAGCCCGGCCAACAAATTGCACGTATGCTTTCACTTTCGCGCCTTCTTTCAGGAAGTTAATGGCGTGCTTGAGTTTAAACTCAAAGTCATGATCGTCGGTATTGGGACCAAAACGAATCTCTTTGATGACTACCTTTTGGGCATTGGCCTTAATCTCTTTCTGCTTCTTTTTCTGCTCGTACTTAAACTTTGAGTAGTCAATAACGCGGCAGACAGGGGGCGTAGCATTTGGCGAAATCTCGACCAAATCCAAGCTCTGCGCTTTAGCCATCACAATGGCCTGGGGAGTAGGATAAATGCCCTGTTCAATGTTTTCGCCTACCACACGCACTTCACGGGCCTGAATGCGCTCATTGATTCGGTAGGGTTCTTCGATCACCCGGCGGGGTGGCCGACGTTGGGGTAATGCCATAGAGGGTGTTTAGTGTGCTAAAAAACGTACTGTCAGTCCTGTAACGTACCTTGTTTTGAAAAGTTTCGGGCAAGATACTAAAAATAGTCGTAAGTCATAAGAGTCATAAGTCGCAAGGGGTAGAAGTCGTAAGGTCGCGTTGGTACATAATGACTTTTATGACTTACGACTTTTACCCCTTACGACTATTTCCCTTTCACTTCTGCCTGAAATAAATTAATAAATGCATCCACGGGCATACTGCCTAAATCACCCTGACCTTTGCGCCGAACCGACACGAGACAGTCGGCGGCTTCTTTTTCGCCCACAATGAGCATAAACGGCACTTTGGCAACTTCGGCATCGCGAATTTTGCGACCTATTTTCTCATCGCGCAGATCCACAAACCCCCGAATATCCTGCTCCTGTAAGGTTAGGAACAAGTCGTTGGCGTAGTCTTCGTATTTCTCCGAAATGGGCAGAATGGCAATCTGATCGGGTGAGAGCCACAGCGGGAAGTTCCCCGCCGTATTCTCGATCAGGATAGCAATAAATCGCTCCATCGAGCCAAAAGGGGCGCGGTGAATCATCACAGGCCGGTGTTTCTGGTTATCGGCTCCTACGTACTCCAGTTCAAAGCGTTCAGGCAGGGTATAGTCAACCTGAATAGTGCCTAACTGCCATTTGCGGCCCAACGCGTCGCGCACCATGAAATCGAGCTTAGGGCCGTAAAAAGCGGCTTCCCCTTTCTCCATCACCGTTTTCAGCCCTTTTTCGGCAGCAGCTTCAATAATAGCCGATTCAGCTTTTTCCCATAACTCATCGGAGCCGATGTATTTGGCTTCTTTTTCGGGGTCGCGCAGCGAAACCTGAGCACTATAATCGCTAAAACCTAATGAGTTAAACACGTACAACACCAGGTCGATTACTTTCATGAACTCGTCCTTCACCTGATCGGGGCGGCAGAAAATATGGGCATCATCCTGCGTAAAACCCCGCACACGGGTCAAGCCGTGCAGTTCGCCACTCTGCTCATACCGATAAACGGTGCCAAACTCAGCCAACCGCAGCGGCAGGTCGCGATACGAGCGGGGGCGGGTTTTGTATATCTCGCAGTGGTGGGGGCAGTTCATGGGTTTCAGCAAAAACTCTTCGGTTGGGTCGGGCGTTTTAATGGGCTGAAAGGAGTCTTCGCCGTATTTCTCCCAGTGGCCGGAGGTTATATAGAGTTGCTTGCTGCCAATATGGGGCGTTACTACCTGCTGATAGCCCGCCCGCATTTGCGCCCGACGCAGGAAGTTTTCTAACCGCTCGCGCAGCATGGTACCTTTAGGTAACCAAAGGGGTAGCCCCGCGCCCACTTTTTCCGAGAAGGCAAAGAGGTCTAGTTCCTTCCCTAGTTTGCGATGGTCGCGCTTTTTGGCTTCTTCCAGCAGGTGAAGGTAATCATCGAGTTCTTTCTGCTTCGGAAAGGTAACCGCGTAGATCCGGGTTAGTTGCTTATTTTTTTCATTGCCCCGCCAATAGGCCCCCGCCACGTTCATGAGCTTGGCCGCTTTGATAAACCCCGTATTGGGAATGTGCGGCCCCCGGCAGAGGTCGGTAAAGTTCCCCTGCGAATAGAAGGTAATCGTACCATCGGCCAAGTCCTGTAGCAGGTCAAGCTTGTAGGGGTCACCCTTCTCGGCAAAATAAGCAATGGCCTCGTCCTTCGGTACTGCCCGGCGTACATACTCACTCTTTTGCCGCGCCAGTTCAAGCATTTTATCCTCAACTTTCTTGAAGTCTTCCTGCGAGAAAGCCTGCCCGTTCAGGTCAACATCATAATAAAAGCCCGTTTCTACGGGCGGACCAATCCCAAATTTCACCCCCGGATACAGACTTTCGAGAGCCTCAGCCAGCAAGTGTGCCGATGAGTGCCAGAAGGTAGCTTTGCCATCGGTATCGCTCCAGGTGAGCAGTTGCAGGGTCACATCGCTGTCGATAGGCCGATTGGCATCCTGCACTACGCCGTTGACGCGGGCAGCCAGCACATTACGGGCCAGGCCTTCGCTAATGCTTTGGGCAACCTCGAAGGCAGTGGCCCCCTTGGGGTATTCCCGAATGCTTCCATCGGGCAGCGTTACCTGGATCAATATATCCTGTTCAGTAGTCATAGCTTTCTACATGAATAACGATAGGTTATTCATTAATTTTTATGGTTCGGGTGAGAGAATCGCTGTGGGTCGAGAGTTTGGCTTTGGGTTGTATAGTGGGTATGCGCATCCGGCTTGTATCCAATACTGGCCCAGGCCGGGTTGGTTGAAGGGTTGGCGTTCGTGCGACAGTTGGCGACAGATAGGGAGTGTACATATTTTGTGCCATTGCCAGTCGGCGTTGCGCCCGGTATAGACCGGCATAGGCCGGTTGGTCGCCCGGATTGGTTTGGGTGGCTTTGGTGTAAGCCGCTACGGCAGGCTCCCATTGACCCGTTTGCTCCAGGCAATGCCCAATAAAAAAGTCGATGCGTGGAAACTGAGGCCGCAGTTGCTGTACCCGGTTAAAATTAGTCAGAGCTGCCGGGTAACTTTTCCATTTATCGTAAATCATTCCCATCTGAAAATAGGCCCGGTACAGCCCGGCATCGAGTTTGGTTGCCTGCTGATAATCGGTAATAGCCGAGTCGAGCCGGCCGGCATTATGGAAAATCAACCCCCGGCTATAGTGAAGCTCTGCATTACCCGGAAAATAAGCCAACGCCCGTTGCGTATAGTCCATAGCAATGGGCAGGTTGTTCATAGCCCGGTAAATTGAGGCTAACTGCCGGTAGGTTTCCAAGTAGCGAGGTTTTAATTCCAGCGACCGTTGGTAGAGGGCAAGTGCCTGCGTGGTATCGCCTTGCCGGGCGGCCATCAGCCCATTAAAAAAATGAGCTTCACCATCGTAAGGAGCCATTTGCAGGGCTTTTACCAGATATACTTTGGCCTGACTAAACTTGTTTTGCTGTTGTAGCAAATCGCCAAGCAGGGTATAAAGCATGGGTGTGCCCACGCCTAAAATCTCGGCCCGTTGCGCGTTTTCCAGTGCTTTAACGGGTTGCTGTAGCAGCCGCAGGGCATTAGCCCGAATCAGAAAATAAGGCCCATTGTTGTTATTCCGACTGATGGCCTCGTCAATATCGGCCAACCCTTCGCGAACCCGCCCTATCGACAGGTAGAGTACAGCCCGTTTAGCATAAGCCGATGCAGGCGACGATTGATTGATGGCCCGGTTAAGGGCAGGCAAAGCCGCGTTGGTGCGAACGCTATCGGCCAGGGGCGGCAGGGGCGGAATACGGGCGGTACGGCGGTTGTTTTCACCACAACCTACCAGCACGGCCAGCAACAATACAAGCGATATGTACCGATTCACGTCCCCAAGCGACAAAAAGTAAAGAGTGATAGAGTGAAAGAATGAATGAGTGAAGTATCGCCGACGTACTTTGTCGCTCATTCGCTCGTTCACTCTTTGCACAAAGTTACACCTTATACGGAAGAAAAGCGATAGAATACCCCCAGGGGCAGGCGTTTTTGGTGGCGGTCGGCCAGAAACAGTTCGCCTGATTCGGCGTTGGGCACCTGCCCAAAGGTTTGCGCAATGAGGTTATCGAGAATCAGAGCTGAGAACCCTAGGGAGTAGGTATTGATGATAAAAAAGAAATGCTGACGGTCGAGCAGGTTGGCACAACTGCGTAGCAAATCGGGCAAATGCTCTTCCAGCACCCATTTTTCCCCTTCCGGCCCGCGCCCGTAGGCCGGTGGGTCCAATATAAGTCCCTGGTACTGGTTACCACGCCGTTCTTCGCGCCGAACAAACTTCAGCGCATCTTCTACTACCCAGCGGATGTTGTCTAGCTTACTCATCTCCATGTTTTCGCGTGCCCAGCTAATCACCGGCTTCACGGCATCGACGTGGGTAACATCGGCCCCTGCCTGCCGCGCTGCCAGCGAAGCCCCACCCGTATAAGCAAACAAATTCAACACTTTGGGGCGTTCAACAGGTTGGGTAGCGTGCTGGAGGGCGTTGATTTTCTCCCGAATAAATGTCCAGTTAACCGCCTGTTCGGGAAAAACGCCTACGTGTTTGAAGCTAGTAAGAGCCAGTTTAAACTGCAAATCCAGCCCTGCTTGCCGAAACCCCATTGTCCAGGGGTCGGCCATGCCGGGCTTACGCAGCCACTCGCCCCGCTCAGGCTGCGAACGGTCGCGCCGGAAGGTGGCATGGGCGAGTCGTTCCCAGTCAGGGTCGGGCAATGATGGATTCCAGAGAGCCTGCGGTTCGGGGCGGGCCAGCACAAACTGTCCAAAGCGTTCGAGTTTCTCATAATTCCCGGAGTCAATCAGTTCGTAATCAGGCCAAGGTGCGGGGGTCAGGAGTTGCATAACATCAGAATTAGTTCAAATTCGTCGGGCCGAACGGGCATGACCGACAGCCGCGAATGGTTCACTAAAGCCATGTTGGATAATAGCGGCTCGGCTTTAATTTTGGCTAAAGAGACAGCTTGAGCAAAGGCCAGTAATGGTTCCAGTTCAACAGCCACCCAGGGGTTTTTCGGGCCAGCGGGAGCCGTTGGGTCAGGGTAGGCTTCACGCACAACAGTAGCCAGACCCACCACGCCGGGGTTAGTAACGCTATGGTAAAACAGCACCTGATCACCCTGTTTCATAGCCTGTAAGTTATTGCGGGC
>JBBQUC010000314.1:0-5458 GCA_038212815.1 Cytophagales bacterium | reverse complement strand
GTGCTGCGGCTGGCCGACCTGTCGGTGGTAGAAGAGGTGGGAGTTGTGAGCGAGGCCACATTCCCATACGTGCCGGGGCTGCTCACTTTCCGCGAAGGCCCGGCTCTGATTGATGCCTGGGCCAAGCTCCAGACCGAACCCGATGTGGTGATGGTGGATGGGCACGGCACCGCCCACCCCCGCCGAATGGGTATTGCTGCGCACCTGGGTCTGTGGTTCAACCGTCCTACGTTTGGCTGTGGCAAATCGGTATTAGTCGGCAAATACGAGGAACCTGCCCTGGAACGTGGTGCCTGGTCGCCGATGCTGCACCGGGGTGAGGTAGTGGGCGCGGCTTTACGGACAAAAAATAAGGTGAACCCCGTTTATATATCGCCCGGCCACTTGATAGACCTTGATACAGCTATCAGCCTGACCCTGGCCTGCGCCAGAGGATATCGTCTGCCAGAGCCTACCCGGCAAACGCATAATCTGGTGAACGCATTACGGCTGAGTAACAACCGGGCCTGATGCCAGTAACCCGGCTGGCACCAGCAACGCGCCGGTCTGGAAATCGATCAAGCCATTGCGCTCGTCTTCAATGTTGGTAGCCTGCGTGTACACATCGCCCGCAATGTTGCGTTGGCGAAGTTCTTCTTTAAACTGCCGGATGCGCTCAGCCCGGTCGTCAGAATCGGTAGGACCGCCGTAGTTGGCAAACCCAAACCCACCCCACTCGCTCACCACCAGCGGCACCTGATTGCGGAAAAAGAACGGGTCGCCCACCACTAGTGGGAAAGCCGCCACCCCGTCCAGATCGCCCCGCGTCAGCCGATCCAGCACGTTGCGCCACTGATTGAGGTCGGGGGTATAGAGGTGAGCCGTGAGCAGGTCTGATTTTAGCCGCCCTTCATACGATACGTGCTGCCAGCCGTCGTTGTCCACTACCAGAAACTGCGGGTAATGAATCACCATAAAATGGTACAAGTCAATAATATACTGTCGAGTGTCGGCATTAGTGGCAATGTCCTGTGCGCCCCAGTCTTCATTGTAGAGGCTCCAGATACTAATTGACGGATGGGTTTCCATCAGGGCCAGCATCCGCAGGAGTTCAGCGTGGTGGTTTTCCCGGCTGCGGGGGGTTGAGCTGTGCGGGCTGGGCACCTCTACCCATAGCAGCAGGCCCATCTGATCGGCCAGGGTGTACATGCGCGGATCGACCCCGGCAATGTGAACCCGCACCAGGTTGCAGCCGAGGGCTTTCATGGCGTGAAAATGCTGCTGTATCTCGGTAAATGTTGCCGTGCCGGGCTGGTACAGAATCCCGTCTAAGTAGGTGGCCTTGCCATTAAGATAGATACAACGCCCACGGGCTTCTATTTTTCGGAGGCCAATATGCGCTTCAATCTGGGCGATGTTGCCAGTGGCATCAATCAACTGGCCTACCAGCCGGTACAGTGTAGGTCTGTCGGGCGACCAGAGCTTAGCCCCTGGCACCTCAAGCACGAGCCGCTGTTGCTTTTGCCCGGTCTCCAGCCGAATCGGGAAATCGGACTCGGCCACGAGGGTAGCGTTATCATCTGGGCCAAACACCTGTAACCGAATGGTGTACAGGCCAGGATCGTGGATACGAGGGGTGAGGTTTATGCGTACTAACTGGTCTTCAACAATGCTCACTACGCCCACACGCGAGCGCAGCCGGTTGCGGCCTACTGCTTCGAGCCAGACAGAGCGCACAGCTCCCGTGTAGGTCTGATACCAGATACCCCCTCGCTTGTACACGTGCGACTCCTGTTTGCCGCGCGGAATCTCGGCATCCATCGAATCGGCAATCCGAACGGTCAGGCGGTTTTCGGGGTGGAGGTCGGCCTCATTCAGTTCGTACGAAAACGAGGTGTATTCGCCATAGTGGATTTCTTCGCCCTCGATAGTTTTCAGCAGCACCCCATTGAGCCACACACGGGTTTCGTAGCCGCAGGCCCCAAAGGTTAGCTGAAACAGGCTGGTTTTGGCCACTGGATCGGCTAGTGGAGGGAGGGAAAAGGTGCGCTCGTACCAGACTACCACGGTATCCTGCCAGCCGTGTTGAGCCGCATCTTTAGCCAGGGCCAGGTGGCTCTCGACACTGCCAGGCCAGGGGGCTGTGTCCGTGTAGCTATGGGTAAGATACCAGTTTTCGCGCAAGCCCCCGTCGTCAGTATCGAGGGCAAACTGCCACTCCCCATCGAGGAGCATGACCCGTTCGGGACGGGTTACCGCACGCGGAATCCCATCGGGGGCGTAGTTGGTCTCGTCGCGGACTTCGGTAAGGGCGTAATTTTTGGTCGATGATTCCATGAGCCGATAAACTACCAGCCGTGGGCATGGGTTTGAGAAATCTATTCTGGGGTTGCGAAATAGCGTGTATTTTAGCCGGTAGAAACCCGCATTTGCTATGAAACCCCTTCGTATCAATGGCCGTATCTGGCTCGAAACTGTCAATGATGATACTACCGTGGAGCGGTTTATGGGCATTGGCCGCCTTGAACTGCTTAGCCACATTCAGCGTACCGGCTCCATCAATCAGGCCGCCAAAGCCATGCGGATGTCGTATAAACGAGCCTGGGAGATGGTGCATGCCCTAAATAACCAGGCCGACGCACCCGTGGTGATTACCCAAACCGGGGGCGACAAAGGCGGAGGAGCCATCATTACCGCCGAGGGCGAAAAACACCTGGCCTATTACCGCGCCCTCCACGAGCGGTTTCAACAGTTTTTGGTTGAGGAAGCTCAAAAATTATCGTCGTTATTTTCCTGAAACTTCACTAATTCGTTAGGGGCTTTACCAACCCCACCAACGTACGGAACTATGTATTGCGATGCCTGCGACTGAGGCCGGTCGTAGGCTTTAATCTGCGCGTCATACATGTGGGTAGTGTCGGTACTGCCGCGTAAAGCGGATTAGTTCGATTTGAAAAACTCGTTAACCTTGTCGTTAAACTCGCTGGCATGGTCGATCAGGGTGGCATGGCTGCTGTTAGGTACTATCCAGAGCCAGGCTTTAGGGATGTGTTCATAAATAGCCAGGGTATGTTGGGCCACAATTACATCATGGTCGCCCGCCATAATCAGGGCTGGGCATCGCACTACCCGCAGGGCTTCCAGTGGTACATTGGGCTGGAACACATCCAGAATGAATACTTTCCAGTTGTTTTTTTCGGTGGCGGTAGTGCGGGGTTGGTCTTTGTTTTCGGCGTAGGCTTTTTGCTGCTGTTTCCAGAGCGAGGGGATTAGGGCCGTCGAGTCGGGGTTGAGGTTAGCTCCTGTTGCCACCAGTTTCCGTACTTTCCGGGGGTGGCGCATGGCCATGAGTAGGGCATTGATGCCTCCATCGCTCCAACCCACTACGTAGGCCGAGTCGATGTGCATGATGGTGAGCAGGGATGCAAAATCGTCGGCCATCTGCTCAAAACTCAGCGAATCGCTGGGGTCGGTGGATTTACCATGCGCCCGGCTGTCAACGGCAATAACCTTGTAGCGTTTGGCAAAGTAGGGTATATTCTTGCTGAACGAGCTAATACTTCCCCCATTGCCGTGAATCATAAGTAGGGGTAGGCCCTGACCATAGATTTCGCAATAAAGCTTTATGCCGCGCACGGTATAATAGTGCCCGGCTGCGGGGTTATTGCCGTAGGGAATAGACTGGTCGCTGGTGGCTGTTGGTATCAGGAAGGCCAACAGGAGTCCAAGTTTGTAAATCATGAGTCGATGCCAGAACCAGTTGATCCGCTACCAAGGGCAGGCAGGGTTGGGTAAACAAAACTAACCGTTTTCTACGCATAAACAGCCACTCAACGCCGGTTCGATTTTGCCGACACGGGTGGCATGGCCTGTCGCCTGGGCAGTAGCACTGATTCCAGCGTATTTAGCCGATTTTCCAGATGGGCTATTTGGGCAGCTTGTCCAACCCGTTCGGCTTTTAACTGCCTGATTTCTGCTGTCAACAACTTATTCTCCTGTACCAGTGCCTGCACCGCCGTGAGAGTTAGCCCCTCAATATCCTGCGTGGTGATAAGCTTATCGGTGCCAATGATGCCGAGCGCATCGCGCCCAAACAGGCTGAAAAACTCCTGTGCCATTGGTCCGTAGTGCCGGGTGCCGCGCTGTCCTTTATAGTTCCAGGTGGTGAGTTTCATGCCGCCAATCTTTCGAAGTATTAGTGGCCCGTCGATGGCCTGAAACAGTTCTTTTTGGGTGGAGTCGGAAAGGGTAGCCCAGGAGGTGCCACCCGCCGAGAGCGACACGCCCGCCGTCGGTACGCCCGTGCTGTTGGTAGCCGTAACCAGGCGAAAGCCGCCAGCAAAGCGAGCTGTAAACTGGTTTGTTGTAGTACTTAGTGTGGGTGAGATAATCCCGCTATCATCGCCAATAATATAAGCCCCTCTGAAAGTGTTGGTCGAAACGGTGTTACCCATTGCCGTTGACCCCTGGCCGGTGGCACGGGTGTTTCGGCCAATAGCCACACCATTCTCGCCCGTAGCCTGACTATCCTGACCAATAGCCACACTCTCGTTGGCCGTAGCCGTATTGGAACGCCCCAATGCTATGGCTGTCAGGCCAGATGCCAGATTAAGCGCACCCAGCGCAATGGCACTTTCGGCAAGAGCCTGATTACTTCTACCGCCCGCCAGCGTGTTGGCGGCTGTGGTCGTGTTCGATAGCCCTAGTGCAACCGAGGCTGTGCCACCTGCCCGGTTAGTCAGACCAATAGCCGCGCTATTATCAACAAGGGCCGTGTTCGACTCGCCCAGCGCAATGCTGGCTTCCCCCAGAGCCTGGTTTTTAAATCCAATGCTGGCCGCTGCCACTGCAGACGCTGAGTTTTGTTTACCCAGTGCGACGGCGGCTTCGGCAATGGCCGTATTGCTGCGCCCGCCCGTGATGGCTGCTTCGGCCCCGCTCCGGTTGCGGTCGCCCAGAGCCAGCGAATAGGGGGATACAACAGTGTTGCTGCTCCCAATCGTGGCGGCATGAAAAGCTGCGTTATCCACATAATTGCTTCCACCAAAGGCTACCGATGAGTTGCCATGAACATCGTTCCGATTCCCAATTGCGCCCCCCCCGGTATTGGTTACTTCATTATGCAAGCCTGAAGAGAATGACCAGTAGCCATACGCATTTTGGGTTTGATCGAGATACCCAACCCGCATAGCACCGGTGTAGGTGTCAAAGTAGAAAGACGTACCGAATGGTCGCCGAATCACCAGGTTAGGGTCGGGCTGCTCCTGGATCAACGCCCGCCAGCGTATACGAAAGCCCGCACCTACATTGGCATCATTGTCGGTTCGGAAAATGACTTTGGCGATGGTACCCCGGGCAATAAGCTGTGTCCCGTCCCAGCCATTCCCGTACATAGTTGTTACAGTATTGCCATCTTCATCCTGAATAGTCACCCGGTCGTCGCCATTCGTTTCCGTATCTACCTGTTCAACCGTTAACT
>JBBQUC010000313.1:0-5472 GCA_038212815.1 Cytophagales bacterium | reverse complement strand
AAACATTTCATAAGAGGGTTGTCTTAGACTGACAGAAGGTTCTCTCTTAATATATCCCGATTGTCGAGCACCAGCTGCAATTTATACCGGCGGGAAATTTTAGCAGCCAGAAACGCCGTAAACAACCGCGACGAGGAAGCAATAACCAGTTCGTAGCCTCCCCCGTTGGTTAGTCGGTGAACCTGCCGGAAGTAGTGATAGAACGCTACAATCTGCGCCAGCATATTGTTTTGGTGCGGAGCCACTGCCAACCGGTCGATGCGCACATTATGCCATTCTTCGTGGTCGGGGGCTACCTGCCGAACACTATCGTACCGATTGGGGTGGTTGGTAATGACGTGCAGGGTATCGCCGGGGGCGAGTTGGGCGGAGAGTTCGCGCACCAGGGCAGTGTTCCGAAACGAACCCGCACCGAGGTCAGGTTCAAAATAAAAAGTGAGGTACAGAATAGTCACGGCTGTAGGGTTATATGGGTTTGTAGGAATTGGGTAAACGTAATGCTGACCATCTGCGCTAAGGCGAGCCGATTAAACCCGGTGGCTCGCTGATAGGTATGAATGGCTAGTTGCATGGGTGCCGGGCTGCCAAAGGTTATTAGCAACGGCCCGGCATAAAGGGTCATCGTGTTCCGCAGGCGCACAGGCACCTCAGAATGAAAATAAAGCCGGGCAACACCCTCTACCAGTAGGTTTCCGAGTAGCGCATCAGTAATCCGTAGCTGGTCATCTGGCAGCAATTCCCACGTCCGCTCATGCACCACACTAAACTGCCGCCGGTAGCCATCGTGCCGCGCCCGCAACCCGCTCGCCGACTCAGCCACAACCTCGACCCTGGCCCGCTGCCCAACCCGAAACCCCGCCCATACCGCCGATGAGTTAGCCCCGCCTACCGTTACGGTATTGTGCGCGGCTGTACTCCGCTCCCATTGTCGGCGTTGACCCACCGCATAGGTTGAGGTGCCAACATCGGTAATGATCGGTTTGCCCCGCACCTGTACAATAAACCCCAGCGTGTCGGCATGGGCATGGCCGGGTTGGTGGGCAGGCCCAATGGCTCCAGCGTTGGCAAAGAGTTCAACAGTTGCCGTTCTGAACATCCGGTATCCACTGTCACCTAATATTGCTGAACGGGTAGTAATTCCTAGCGTAGCAGCGTGAGCTAGTAGCTCAGCGGTAGTGGGTGCTACACCCGCAGCCGCATCGTTCACCATTGGCACCTCGCCATTCGCAAAGGTTATGGCCTCTAGCCACCCCAGCATTCGGGCCGCGCTAGTAGCCAGTAACTGAGCCAGTTTATCCGTAGTACCTGGTTTGGCTGTTTTGACGAAACGATAGACCGTGAGTAACCGGCTGAGTAGCAACTGATGATAAACTGGACTTCGTTCGTAGTGCGCCCCGTCGCTTACTAGTTGGGCAGGTAGCTCGTCCATCAGCAATGCAGTGGCCTCTGCTAGCCACCGGCCTTGCTGACAGTAGACGCTTCCCATAAGCAGGGCAAGTGCGTTTTCGAGCAGGTGATTGCCACTAAGGTGGTATTCAAGCCTGCCCCGCAAGAGCCGGATTTGCGCCCGTATATGCGCGTCGATCTGGGGGTCAGACAGTTGGTGACGAGCTAAAAAATCAATCCAATGCACTAGCCGCACCGAAGTTGGGTAAGGTTCCAGACCATCGCGCAGCCGGGCTGTCTGCCCTATGAAATCACGGATCAAGGCCAGTCCCGTTTCGGGCGACAGGTTGTTGTCGTTCAGGCAATCGAAATAATTGAGGTGATACGTCCAGAGTTTGCCATATTGGGCATAATTCCAGTCGATACCGGTGGCAAAGGTGACGGACTGATTCAGAAAACAAACTGATTGCCCGTGTAACGGGGTATAAGGCAGACGGGCGGGCCAGTTTTTTAGCCGGGGGCGGGGCCGCAACCGATATACGACCAGGTAAACCAGTTGTTTAACCCGCAAATGCTGTAGCGTTTGCCAGTATAAACAGAGGTAAGCCAACCTGAATTGGCTCATGGCTCTACCATTTCGGCAATTGTCCCAACCCCCATGACCGCCACCCACCGGCCTTCGCGGCCACTTTGCAGGGCTGCCAGCATGGTTTGGGTAGTGTTAATGATGTCGCCGAATGGAATGATGGAGTCTCCCCCGTTTTTGAGTTGAGCCAGCAACCGCTTAACCAGTTCAGGATGGCCCTTATCCTGCCTCATGCGCTTGCTTGAAACCCCCCCAAAGCCGTAGGCCGTCAGGGTTCTGAAATTGTCCAGCACCAGCGTACGGCCCTGTGAATAAACCTCTACCCGCTCTTTGGCGTAGGCGGTATGACCGTTGGCAAAATAATTTATCACCCCCGTAGCCCCGTTTTCGTAGCGGAGCAACAAACTGGCCGAATCTGCCGTTTCACTAAACCCATTCCCCAGTGTGTTCAGGCAAACCGCTACTACCCGGCTACCGGTCAGGTGGGTAACGAGGTCGACCAGATGGCAGGCTTCTCCCAGAAGTCGGCCCCCACCCACGGCCCGATCATGCACCCACGAGTCAGGCGGTACGGCTCCGGCGTTCATGGTAGCCACCACATTCATGGGTATATCTCTCGATACCGGGCCGCCAAGCAGGGCTTTCATATGCACAACCAGGGGCGCAAATCGGCGGTTAAACCCAACCGTCAGAGTTTTCCCACTGTGGTGGTATGCGTCAATAATAGCCAGTAATTCAGATTCGTAAATGGCCAATGGTTTTTCGACAAACACGTGCTTACCCGCCTGTAAAGCGTCGATAGTCAATTGCGCGTGCTGGTTATGACGGGTGGCAATAACAATGAGGGCAATAGCCGGGTTGTTGAGTAGCACGCGGTAATCGGTAGTGCTCACAGCAATGCCATGCCGCCGGGCCAAACGAGTGCCGGTTAGCCCGCTCGCGCTGGCGATGCCCCAAATAGTGGCTCGGGGCCGCTGCAAAGCGGGCAATAGAGTGGCTCCCACAAAGTTTCCCGCCCCAATAAGCCCAACCATGCCGTCCGTTGGGGTAAAATGCGGTTCAGTAAGTTTCAGTGTATGGGTTTGCTCAACCGCTTCCGGGTAAATCAGCAACGAAGCCAGTGCTGCCGATGCCCTGCCGAGGTGATCGTAAATCCGGGTGTACTCAGCCAATGGCACCAGTTGAGTAATCAGTGGCTTTACCTGTACCTGCCCGGTTTCCAGTAAGTGAAGTATTGCTTGGAAGTTGCGGTTCTCCGTCCAGCGCACATACGGCAGCGGGTAATCTTGCCCCTGCTGCTCATAAACGGGGTCGTGGCGGCCAGGGCCGTACGAGCAGGAAACCTGAAACCGCAGTTCTTTGGCGTAAAAATCGGCCCGGTTGAGGTGTAGCCCCGCCGTGCCAACCAGCACTACCCGCCCCCGCCGACGGCTCAGTTGGGCCGCCTGCTGCATGACTTCATGGCTTTGAGTAGCAGTGCAGATAATCACCCCATCGGCACCAATACCGCTGGTTGCTGCCAGCACAGCCTGTACTGGATTGGTGGTTAGCACGCTAAAGGCTGTTATACCCATTGTTCGGGCCAATTCGCAGCGCGACTCGTCTAAATCAATACCCAGTACGCAGCAACCATTGCACTGAAGCAGTTGGGCGGTTAGCAAGCCAATCAGGCCCAGGCCAAGTACTACTACAGTTTCGCCCAGCGTTGGCTCCAGCAGCCGAACGCCCTGTAGCCCAATAGCTCCAACCACGGTGAATGCGGCCTCCTCATTGGTTACAGCCTGCGGTATGGGGGCCACCAACTGCCGACCAACACAGACTATCTCGGCATGGGCACCATTGGAGACTACCCGCTGACCAGGACGTAAATCAGTCACTCCACTGCCAACAGCCAGTACTGTACCCACATTGCAGTAGCCCAGAGGCAGGGGCAGGTCAAGTTTACGAAAAACGGCCCGCAGCGTTGGCCGCAGACCGTCGGTTTTTATTTTGTCGAGTACCTGCCGAACGCGCTCCGGCTGCTGCCGCGCTTTAGTCAGCAGCCCTGCCCGGCCAAACTCGACCAGCATCCGCTCTGTGCCGCTGGAAACCAGGCTATGGCTCGTTTGAATGAGCACATGCCCTGGCCCGGCAATGGGCGTAGGCAAGGTATCGAGCCGGGTTTGGCCCGTGCGAAGGTCTTGAACTAGCTGACGCATGGTGAAGCACCGGTTGGGTAAACGGTTGCTCCATCAGACGATGTACTGTTCATTTAGTAACCTAAGCACCTTTCTTCATCGCTTATGTTCAAGCTATTACACAACTCCACTCAAACCAACCCCAACTCGGCGCGTACTTTTTTAGCACCGGCTACCATGTTGGTCAGTTTTTGTTTAGCAGCCCAACGGGCGGTTTGGCTCAAACCACAGTCGGGGGCAACAGCCAATTTTTCGGCAGAAATGTAGGGCAGACACTTACGGATTCGCTCGGCGACATCGTCGGGGGTTTCAATGTAATAGCTTTTTACGTCGATTACCCCTACGGCCACGTCCATTTTCTCGGCAAAGCGTTCGAGCAGGTGTACTTCCGAGAAGTTCAGGATGGTCATCTCAGAATGCAGTTCATCGACGGTCATGTCCATAAAATCGGGCAGCATGGGGGCAATGGTTTTTTTACCCACCGACCGGCCTTTGTAATTACCAAAACAGAGGTGCATGGAGAGCCGGGTTTTGCCCACGCCGGGGGCCACCGTCCGGTTGAAAATGTCGACAAATCGTTTGGTATCCTCGCGGTAAGCGTAACAACTCATGGAAGGTTCATCTACGCAGATTTCGGGTACGCCGAGGGCTACCAAATCAGCAATTTCTTTGCTGACTAAGGGCAATAACGCTTCGGTCACTTCCCAGCGGTCTTTGTAGAATTGGCCAGGTAGCAGCCGACCACTGAGCGTATAGGGGCCAGGAATAGAGACTTTTAGCCGCTGACCAGCGGGAGCCAGTCGTTTTAGCCGCAGGTATTCTTCTACTACGCCCAGCCCTTTGGAGGCAGTGAGCGGGGCCACAATGTTGTGCTTGCCGCGCTGATCGTGCGCGGGCGGGCCAAACCGGCGCAGTTCGGTGTCGTTATTCTGGATACCGTTGATATACCCGTAAAACGACAGATTAAAATCAAACCGGGTTTGTTCGCCATCGGTAATGACATCTAAGCCCGCCGATACCTGATCGTGTACCGATGTGATAACGGCATCTTCGATCATCTCGTTAATATCGGCAGGGCCAAACTGCGATAAGTTCTGGCTCGAAAATTCTAACCATCCCGGAAACGGCATGGAGCCGACCACGGTGGTTTTGATAGGAACGGGTTGCACGATTGGTTTATGATTTAAGAGCGTGTTGGGAAATTAAGTTTGGCGTTGGGGTTGTATGCGTTGCAATATGATCTGAATATTGGCTAAATAAAGCCAGTTTACCGAAGAAGATACCGTATACTCATAATCTTTGACGATGCGTCGGAAAAAATTA
>JBBQUC010000312.1:0-5492 GCA_038212815.1 Cytophagales bacterium | reverse complement strand
GGCTATGGTAAAGCCTAAGCAACACACAAACGCACAGAAGCCGGCTACCAGCAGCCAGCCTGCCGGGGCTTGTCGAAGCCAGGTCAGCAGCGATGGGTTGCCCGCTACCGTGTGCTGAATGGCAACATGCAGAAAAATGAGTAGCCAACTCAGGTAGAAACCAAACCAGAGTATGCGGTGAACGTGCCATAAATCATGATTTTTCCAGTCGGTAAACACTGTTTTTACCAGGTCATCGAACTGGTGTTGCCCTTGATAGGCTCCCAGCGCACTAATGGCCAGTAGCATGGCCACACCAAGGGCAACCCAGACGGGGCTGCATTGCATTAACCCAAAAAACCACCGCAAGGCTCCGTTCCCCCGCTGTATTAGCCGCATAAGAGCCAGCACCAGGCCAATTAGCAGCCCCAGGCAACTGCCAAAATCGAGCAGCGATGTGGTGAGCGAATCGCCCCAGAAGTTGGCAAACCAAACAGCCGAAAAATCGGTGATGGTTTCTACCAGGTTGGTAATAATCAAAAACCCAAGCGCACCCAGCAGCAATAGTATCGGCTCGCGCTTTACGGTGTGCGGGCGTTGTAACTTACCAAACTCGTCGCCCAGCGTTGCCACTGAACCCAGCCGATGGCGGGAAATCAAAAACGCTTCTTCGGGTGGTAAACCGCTGCTTTCCAGAGAGTCCATACTGTCGAGCAAATGGCTGCGGAGTTCCTGAAGATCGTCAGGGGTGAAGGTGCCGTGCTGGTCAAGTAGAGTGAGCCAGGCATCGGTGGCGGTGATTAGGTTAAACTGGGGCTGGCGTTCCATAGGGTTTGCAGGAGTTGGTTAATGGTGTTCCAGTTGGTGCGTTCGGTAGCAAGGGCAGCGTGGCCCCGATCTTGCAGACGGTAGTATTTGCGCTGCCGGTCATTATCGGCCCGTCGCCATTCGGTCTCCACAAGCCCCCGCTCTTCAAGTTTTCGTAGAATAGGGTAGAGGGTGCCTTCGCCCACATCCAGTTTGCCACCAGATTGGTCGCGGACAGTTCGGATAATAGCGTAGCCATAGCTTTCGCCTTGTGCCAGCACCGATAGCACCAACGGCATCAGGGCTGCGGCAACGAGTTCTTTGGTTAGTTCATGCATGATTTTTATACCTCGATATACAAGGTATCACAAATATACATCGACATTCTAGGTATGCAAGTTTTTGGCGACCTATTTTTCGTAGGTTTGTGTATTCTTCGATCAGACCCGTTATGAGCCGTATTATTCCGATTATGTGCCTTTCTTCTTGGTTACTGGTTTCCTGCCAATCCCAGCCCGATGCCCGAACCATCATTGCCAAAGCCATTGCTGCCCACGGGGGCGATGCCGTTGCCCATGCACGGATCGAGTTTGATTTTCGGAAATTTCACCTGATTCTGACCCAGCAGCAGGGCCGGTTTCGTTACCAGCGCACCCACCCCGATTCGACGGGCATAGTGATTGACGAGGTGCTAACTAACAGCGGGCTAACCCGCAGCCTGAACGGGAAACCCCAACCTCTCGACACCGCTCAAATTGGCAAATACAGTCGGGCGGTTAACTCCATTGCCTATTTTGTGTTGCTGCCCGCCAAGCTTAATGACCCCGCCGTGATAGCCGATTATGTGGGCGAAAGCCGCATCGACGGGCAGGCGTACCACAAAGTGCGCGTCCGGTTCCGGGCCGAGGGTGGCGGTGAAGACCACGGTGATACGTTCTTTTACTGGTTCAACCAGCAAACGCATACCATGGATTACCTGGCCTACAGCGAAGGCGGGCCGCGTTTTCGGAAAGCCATCAACCCCACCACCGTGGGCGGTATCCGGTTTCAGGATTACATCAATTACCAGGGCGATGCAACCGATACCACCTCCGTAGGCCAGTATGACCGCCGATACGAATCCCATCAACTCACCGAACTGTCCCGGATCGAGCAAAAAAATATCAGGGTAACCCCCTTACCCTAAGTAATTCTATACGATGAAACCTAACTTTACTACCCCCCGCCCCCAATCCCCCGTCCCACTCCCCCCGCCCCCCACCTCCCCACTCCCCAAGCCCTACACTACCGCCGAAGGGATCAAACTCAAGCCGCGCTTTACGGCGGCTGATATTGACCAAACTCAGTTGTCAGGCTTGCAGGCAGGGATACCGCCCTACCTGCGGGGGCCATATGCCAGTATGTACATCCGGCAACCCTGGACTATTCGGCAGTATGCGGGCTTCAGTACCGCCGAGGCTTCTAACGCATTCTACCGGCGTAACCTGGCTGGGGGGCAAAAAGGGCTATCGGTCGCGTTTGACCTGGCCACGCACCGGGGCTACGACTCCGACCACCCCCGCGTAGTGGGCGATGTGGGCAAGGCGGGTGTCGCTATCGACACGGTGGAGGACATGAAAATTCTCTTCGACCAGATTCCCCTCGATCAGATGTCGGTGAGCATGACCATGAACGGGGCCGTCATTCCGATTATGGCGTTTTTCATTGTGGCTGCTGAGGAGCAGGGCGTACCGCCTGAGAAGTTAAGCGGCACCATTCAGAACGACATTCTGAAGGAATTTATGGTACGCAACACCTATATCTACCCGCCCGAACCATCCATGCGGCTCGTGGGCGACATTTTTGCCTACACCAGTCGCCATATGCCAAAGTTCAACTCCATCAGCATCAGCGGCTATCATATGCACGAAGCCGGTGCCCCCGCCCATCTCGAACTGGCCTACACGCTGGCCGATGGTTTAGAGTACATCCGCACAGGTCTGGCGGCTGGCATGAACATCGATGATTTTGCCCCGCGCCTGTCGTTTTTCTGGGGCATTGGTATGAACCACTTCATGGAGATTGCCAAACTCCGCGCCGGGCGGCTCTTATGGGCCAACATTGTCCAGCAGTTTGCCCCAAAAAATCCGAAGTCGCTGGCCCTGCGTACCCACTGCCAAACTTCTGGCTACAGCCTCACCGAGCAATACCCGTTCAACAACGTAGCCCGCACCACCATCGAAGCCCTTGCCGCCGTGCTGGGCGGCACGCAGAGTTTGCATACCAACTCCCTGGACGAAGCCATTGCCCTCCCCACTGATTTCTCGGCCCGGATTGCCCGTAACACCCAGCTTTATTTGCAGCATGAAACGAATATTACCCGCGCCGTCGATCCCTGGGGCGGCTCGTATTACGTAGAATACCTGACTCACGAACTGGTCGAGAAAGCCAGTGCATTGATTGACGAGGTGGAACAGTTGGGCGGCATGACCAAAGCCATCGAGACGGGCCTGCCCAAACTGCGCATTGAAGAGGCAGCCGCCCGCAAACAGGCCCGCATCGACTCTGGTAAAGACGTGGTTGTGGGCGTAAACCGCTATAAACCCGCTACCGAAACCGAGATTGAACTCCGGGATATTGACAATCAGGCCGTGCGCGAGAGTCAACTTGTCCGGTTAAAGGCGGTTAAGGCAGGGAGAGATGAGGAGAAGGTGAGGGAAGCATTGGATAGATTGACGAATGCCGCAAGAAACTCTTCGGAGGTAAACCTCCTCGCCCTCGCCATTGAAGCGGCCCGCCACCGTGCCACCTTGGGCGAAATTTCTGACGCTATGGAAAAAGCCTTTGGCCGACACAAAGCCACCATCCGCGCCGTATCCGGCATTTACTCCGCCGAAGTCTCCGACGATGAGAACTTCCGGCTAGCTATGCAGATGAGCGATCAATTTGCCGAACTCGACGGGCGAAGACCCCGGATTCTGGTAGCCAAAATGGGGCAGGACGGCCACGACCGGGGCGCGAAAATCATCGCTACCAGTTTTGCCGACCTCGGCTTCGATGTGGACATGGGGCCGCTGTTCCAGACCCCCGCCGAGGTAGCGCAGCAGGCGGCAGAGAACGACGTGCATATTGTGGGTGTGTCGAGCCTGGCGGCTGGCCATAAAACCTTAGTACCGCAACTGATTGAGGAACTCCGCGCCATTGGCAGGGGCGACATTCTGGTTATTGCCGGGGGCGTTATTCCCGCTGCCGACTACCAATTTCTATACGATGCAGGCGTAAAAGGCATTTTTGGGCCGGGAACCGTGATTTCTATAGCCGCCCAGAAGATACTGAAGGCGTTGATGGGGTAGGGGTTACGGGGTAGAGTTTCCGGAAGCCGGAGCCTGGTAAAAGAGTTTTTGTATCCTCATGGCTAAATTAGCCCTCCAAAAATCATGCTTACACCCTTGTAAATCGAGTTACTCAAGACGTTTTCTCGCCCGATCTCTGAACAAAAGATATTGGAAATCAGGGAGTTACTGGCAGATTATTTTGCTCACAAAGTGGATAAGTCAATGAACGCACTCTTCGCTGAAAAGGGATGGGACAGCACCACAGTAAAGGGTTGGTTGAACGATCATGACCGGACACCTTATCGCCATGACTAATGCGCGTTGTCATTGACACCAACTGCTTTCTGGTTATCATTCCCAAAATATCACCCTATCGTCAGGGGTTTGATGCATACCGTACCCGACAGTTTGAACTGGCTGTTAGTACAGATGTTTCAGCCGAATATGCTGAGATATTTGGGCAGCGTATTACGCCAATGATCGCCGATAATATTCTTGAGTTAATTGATAAGCAGGCAAATACGATTAAAACAGAGATTTACTACCGTTGGGGACATATCACGATTGACTATGACGACCGGAACGCCAGACCGTAATAAATTTGTCGATTGTGCGGTATCGGCTGGTGCGGATTACAGTATTACGCACGACCGACATGTTAATAAGTTAAAAACTCGTGGATTCCCAACCGTGCCTTGCATTAGTCTGCCTGAGTTTATGGAGCTTCTTGGTATGTAATCATTGCCCTGACTGTTCCCGGCTTTATTATTCCGGTGCGGGCTATTTTTGAGACTGAAACTAACTGGGAAGCATTGCGGGGTTTATTGGGGAAATAGGCAGACAGTAGAGTAAGCTTGTTAAAATTCCCTAATGCGCATCAGTTGACGAAATAGGGATACATACAAACCGTTGTAGGATTGTTTAACCACTATTTCCTTCATGCACACGTATTTACTCGTTCTTTTGGGTGTATTGATCGCACTTCCCCTTCACGCCCAAACACCCAACCTCAATTTTGAGCATCCCTCCGCCAATGGCCAACCGACCGGCTGGACTCAGTTTGGCAGGAGTGGGCAGGCAAAACTCGATTCGACCGTTCGGAATGGGGGCCGCTACGCGACGCGCTTATCTGACGTAGCCGGAACTGATTTTCGGGCTATTGACTGGAGCATTCCGGCCAATTTCGGAGGTAAACGACTTACCCTGACGGGTTATGTCAAAACGCAGGACATCCAATCAGGAGGGAGCTATGCTGGGTTGTGGGTACGTATCGACGGAGATAATGGCGTGCTTCAGTTCGACAATATGCAAAGTCGGGGAATCAGGGGTACTACCGACTGGACTCAATACACTATTACGCTGCCTTTGCCCGACGAGGCAATAACTATTCAC
>JBBQUC010000311.1:0-5502 GCA_038212815.1 Cytophagales bacterium | reverse complement strand
GATGAGCGCGTCGCAGAAACGGTCAAGCTCGGCTTTTGATTCCGATTCGGTGGGTTCGATCATCATTGTGCCGGCCACGGGAAACGAGACCGTTGGCGCGTGGAACCCATAGTCCATCAACCGCTTGGCAATATCTTCAACCTCAATACCCGCACTGGTTTTGAAGGGACGACAGTCGATAATCATCTCGTGAGCCGCCCGGCCACTTTTGCCGGTATAGAGCGTTTCGTAATGCCCATCGAGCCGGGTTTTGATGTAGTTAGCATTCAGAATGGCGCGTTTGGTGGCGTTGGTCAACCCCTCACCGCCCATCATCGCAATGTAGGCATATGATATGGTCAGAATACTGGCTGAGCCATACGGTGCGGCAGACACGGCCCCGAAATAGTTTTCAGTTTTCAGTTTCCCATTTTCAGTGATAGAGTCTGACACATGGCCGGGCAGAAACGGCACTAACTGTGGGGCCACCCCAATTGGCCCCATGCCTGGCCCACCGCCACCATGCGGAATGCAGAAGGTTTTGTGGAGGTTGAGGTGGCAGACATCGGCCCCAATGGCAGCGGGTGAGGTCAGCCCTACCTGAGCATTCATGTTAGCCCCGTCCATATACACCTGCCCGCCATGCTGATGAATGGTGGCGCAAATGGCCTTGATACTCTCCTCAAATACACCGTGCGTAGAGGGGTAGGTTACCATCAGACACGAGAGGTCATTACTGTATTGGTCGGCTTTGGCGTTCAGGTCGGCCACGTCTATGTTGCCTCGCTCGTCGCACTTCACAATCACTACCTTCATACCCGCCATTACGGCACTGGCGGGGTTGGTGCCGTGCGCCGATTGCGGAATGAGGGCGACATTGCGGTGGGTATCACCCCGGCTTTCGTGATAGTCGCGAATGACCAGCAGCCCCGCATATTCGCCCTGAGCACCCGAGTTGGGTTGCAGCGACATAGCCGCAAACCCCGTAATCTCGCAGAGCCAGGTATTCAGGTCGCTAAACAATTGCTGATACCCGGCGGTCTGATCTTTAGGGGCAAACGGATGCAGTTTGCCAAACTCCGGCCACGTTACCGGAATCATCTCGGCAGTAGCGTTTAGTTTCATGGTGCAGCTACCCAGCGAAATCATCGAGTGAACCAGTGAGAGGTCTTTCTCTTCGAGCGATTTCAGATACCGCAGCATTTCATGCTCGGTATGGTGGGTGTTAAACACTGGATGAGTCAGGTAGTCTGACTGTCGTACTAATGGCTGTGGCCAAGTCAATTCAAGGTTTTCGGCCAGTAAATCTACATCGACCCGAACCCCAAAAACGTCGAGCAGGGTAGTGAGGTCGGCCATGGTTTTGGCTTCGTCGAAAGCTAAGGTAATAACATCATCAGCGGCATGGTAGCGCAGGTTTACCCTAGCCGCCCGGGCAGTTTTGCGCAGGGCCGAGGCATCGCTTACCCGCACGGTTATCGTATCGAAAAAGTGTTCGGTCAGCACCTCGATGCCACTCAACGCAGCGGCTTTAGCAAAGAGTTTAGCTAATCCGTGGGTGCGCTCGGCAATGGCCCGTAGCCGGGCAGGGCCGTGGTACACGGCGTAGCTACTGGCCATAACAGCCAGCAACACTTGTGCGGTACAAATATTGGAGGTTGCTTTCTCGCGCCGGATGTGCTGTTCGCGGGTTTGCAGGGCCATCCGCAGCGCGGGCTTGCCCTGGGCATCGACCGATACGCCAATAATCCGACCCGGAATCTGCCGTTTGTACTGGTCGCGGGTGGCGAAGAAAGCCGCATGTGGCCCGCCAAAACCCATCGGCACTCCAAACCGTTGCGATGACCCTACGGCTATATCGGCACCCATCTCGCCGGGGGGGGTAAGCATGGTGAGGCTAAGCAGGTCGGTGGCCACGGCTACGGTTACGCCTAGTTCGTGCGCGGCTGTAATCAGATCGGTATAGTCATACACCTCGCCATTGGTAGCGGGGTATTGCAGCAACAGTCCGAACAGGTTGTCGTAGGTCAGGTTCACCTGCCGATGGTCGCCCACTACAATCTTGATACCCAGCGGAATGGCGCGGGTACGCACCACATCGATGGTTTGTGGATGGCAACCGTTGGCGATAAAAAACGTATCCGCGTTTTTCTTGCTGGCGGGCCGTACACTATGCAGCAGCGTCATGGCTTCGGCGGCAGCAGTAGCTTCATCGAGCAGTGACGCGTTAGCAATGGGCAGGCCCGTCAGGTCGGCCACTACGGTCTGGAAATTCAGCAGTGCTTCGAGTCGCCCCTGCGCTATTTCGGCCTGATAAGGCGTATAGGCGGTGTACCAGGCGGGGTTTTCGAGAATATTGCGGAGAATGACGTTGGGGGTAATTGTATCGGAATACCCCTGCCCAATGTATGAGGTAAATACCTTGTTCTGAGCGGCTAGTTGCTTAAAGTCGGCCAGAAACTGGCTTTCAGTTTTTGCCGCAGGTAAGTTGAGCGGTGCCTTTAACCGAATGGCAGCGGGTACGGTTTGGGCAATTAGTTCGTCGATAGTAGCGGCTCCAATGGCCCGAAGCATATCGGCAAAATCAGAATCAAATTGACCATTATGGCGGTGTTCAAATGTATCGGTTGATTGAAGAGACAGTTTCTTCATGAAGCAGAGCAACTTGGTGATAAATGAAGAGACAAAGTTACGGAGAAACAGGCGAATGTGATATAAAAGCAGGGCTGCACAGACCAAAATCTGCGCAGCCCTGCTCTACTGTTTAGTAAGCGGCAAATGGCTAAGGGTCAATGGTCGTTAGTGAGTGTCTGAATTTCAGAATAGCTCAGTCCCCGGTTATAGATACGAATGTCATCCAGCTTGCCGTGGAAAAACCAGCGGTCGGCAAGACCGTCATTAAGCGCATCATCATCGGCTCCAATCAGAATGCTGCGTGGATTATTATATGTAGTGACAGCAGCAACGGCATGAGTGCCCAGCACGATGCCATCTAAGAGAACTTTAGCAGTAGTTCCAGACTTGACGTACACTACATGGTGCCAGGAGTTGATAATGGATGCCGGTATTACGGGAACATACAGATAATTTCTTGGGTAAATAGACGCTTCAATTTGTGAGCCACCTGCCGTGAATGCGTAGGTCCAGGTGTTATCATCGACTACGTTTGATGGATTTGCCAGGATCATATTGGTCTGGGTCGCGTCGGACCCCAGATAAACCCAGGCTGATAGGGTAAAATCATCGAACTGAAAATCAGTAGCCTGTTCGACCTTGATTGAGTTGGTTCCATTGAAGGTATAGGCTTTATCTGTATTACCAAACCGGTCAGTAGTTAGAGTAGCCCCATTGACAGCCCCATTATGGGTATTCCCGCT
Source organism: Cytophagales bacterium (assembly GCA_038212815.1). Lineage (GTDB taxonomy): Bacteria > Bacteroidota > Bacteroidia > Cytophagales > Spirosomataceae > JBBQUC01. The sequence goes on along the minus strand of JBBQUC010000311.1, from coordinate 2,146 downwards.
TTCATCATTGGCATTGCCGTTGAAGGGGTAGTATGCCACCAATCCGGTAGTTAGATTTATAGGTGCTTCACTTTCATAAAGGCGTTGCACTTCGGCCTCGGTTAAACCTCGATTATAGATTCGAATATCGTCCAGTTTTCCGTTGAAGAACCAGCGGTCGGCAATGCCGTCGGAGCCTTGGTCATCATCGGCCCCAATAAGTACACCCCGTGGGTTTACGTAGCCAGTTGTAGCCGAAATAGTATGGCCCCCCAACAATACGCCATCTACCAGTATGCTGGCACTAGTTGCTGACTTGGTGTACACTACATGGTGCCAATTGTTGACTATAGTAGCAGAGGATACGCTATTATGAAGATAATTTCCAGGGTCAGAGATTTGCGATTCCAATATGGTGCTACCATCTCTGAAACTATAAGTCCATGCGTTTCTATCGGCCCCATACGCTGGGTTTGATAGAATCATGTTTGTGAGGGGCGAGTCTGATAAAAGATAAACCCAGGCTGAAAGCGTGAAATCGTTAACCTGTAAGTCATTGGTTTGGTCGACCTTAATCCAACTGCTTCCATTGAAATTGTATGCCTTATCTGCGTTGCCAAATCGGTCGGTAGTGAGTGTCGCCCCATTGACAGTTCCATTATGATTATTGCCACTCTCGTCATTGGCGTTGCCGTTAAAAGGGTAATAGGCGACAAGGTTTGCGTTTACCGAAAAACCTAGGAGCAGCAAGGCATTAGGTGAGCCGAAAGTAAGTACCCCACGTTGCCTGACAGTATTGGCGAGGGCAGTCGTATTGGCTGGGATAGTTACTGCATGACCCAGAGAAACAATAATATCATCGCCAGCATTAGGTAGTCGGTTGCACGACCAAACGGTTGGGTCAGTCCAAAGGCCCGTTTTGAGCGAAAACATCGACGGGCAGGGGGGAGGGGTATAGCTTAGTTTTAGGCGGTTACCGGCTGAGGCAACTAGATTGGCCTGGAGACAGAACCAAACAACAACTGAAAAAAAAGCTAGACGGGTAATAGTGGGAGTTGTTTTGCTAAAATTAAATCGACGGATGGATGGTGCTGATTCGGTCATGATAGGTGGTTTAAGAATGGAAGGTGTGCAAAAATACAGTAATAAAATGAAAAAATCATATATGCAGGTCTGCATATTACCTGTAGCGAATCTGATGTGATTATTTGAGCTAGCCTGTGCTATAAAATAGGGCTAAGTCAGCGATAAGCTTGTGGATGTTAAGGTAGGAATAATGGAGAATTAAGCGTTAATTCAGAATACTACGTTCATGGCACCTTTTTTGATAAGCATCACTTCTGGCGGGCATTGACTTGCTATGCCCACCTGTTATCTTTACGAAAAGACATAAGCCGTATGACCTGCCGTGTTTGCCATCAGCCTGTTAATAAAGTATTCAGCACTCTTGTGTTGAACAAATATGACGTAGGCTACTACCGCTGTCCAAATTGCGAACTTGTGCAGACGGAAGCACCTTATTGGTTAGATGAGGCTTATAAGAATTCGATTAATAATACCGATGTAGGGTTAGTCAGCCGTAACATCGCCATTGCTAAATCGGCTGCTCCTTTACTTTGGGCATTGTTTGACGCAAAAGCGCAATATCTCGATTATGCAGGGGGCTATGGGATGTTTACCCGGCTCATGCGCGACATCGGATTTGACTTTTATACAAATGATCCCTATACGCCGAACCTGCTGGCCGTGGGATTCGATAAAGTGCCTGCCCGTATAGAGTTGATTACCGTATTCGAGTGCTTCGAACATCTGGTGAATCCACTAGAAGAATCAGCTAAAATGCTGGCTCTATCCCGTAATTTGCTGATTACCACCCAACCCATTCCTGATCCGATTCCGGCCCCAGATAAATGGTGGTACTATGCCCAGCATCATGGGCAGCACGTAGCATTTTATACGCCCCGCACCATGCAGTTTATTGCTCAGCAACATGGTTTGCACTGTACCTCGTTTTTTTATTTCCACCTGATGACCGAAAAGCCAGTTAACCCGTTTCTGGTGAAATTTCTCCTTGGTGCCGGGCGGTTAGGCTTGTATCGATTGCCTAAACTATTGATGAATAGCCGAACTATGAGCGATTCACAGATTACTGACAGCCACTCCGTTC
>JBBQUC010000310.1:0-5518 GCA_038212815.1 Cytophagales bacterium | reverse complement strand
CATCATGGACCGAATGTACGGCTGGGCGTATAGTGCACTGGGTAAGAACAGCGAGGCTGTTGAGTCACTAAACAAGTTTATTTCGGCTGCTCCCCAAAAAGTAATTTACGATGATAACGTGTATCTGGGGCGTGCTTATGGCCAGTTGGGGACACCTGAAGCTGACTCACTGAGCATTATAAACCTGGAAAAAGCGGCCCCACTGGACACAATGGAGAATATTTACCGCGAAATTGCCCAGAAATATTACAGTACCAAACGGTGGGATCGGGCGGCTGATTATTATACCAAAACTATTGCCAACGATAAAAAACCAACCAATGCTGATTTCCTCAACCTTGGCTTATCGAATTACCAGGCAGGTTTACAATCGCTCCGTTCAGTAACGGATACAACTGAGCAGAAAAAGGTACGTTACCAGTACTTTATGAAAGCTGATTCAGCTTTTACGAGACTGGCGCAAAACGCCGAATCACTCGGTGAGCCCTATCCCGTAGCCTATTATTACAGGGGTCAATCGAATTATTACGCCTACCCTCAAAAAGAATCGCTCAATAAAGGCAATGCTGTTCCTTACTACGAGAAATTTCTGGAAATGGCCAATGCGGTAACGGATTCAACGAAAAAACAGCCGCTTAAGCGATACATGGTTACAGCGTATAAGTTTATGGCCTCGAACGCGCTAATTAAGAAAGACGATGCTAAAGCGAAGGAGTATTTCAATAAGGTGCTGGAAATAGACCCCAACGATGCCGACGTGAAAAAGGCTCTGGAAACACCTCCGCCGCCACCACCACCTCCGGCTAAACCTAAGGCAGGTGCGAAAGCTCCGGTAAAGAAAAAGAAGTAAAATCTTACTGTATAAAATGACGCAAAAAGCGCGACCAGTTATAGGGTCGCGCTTTTTGCGTATAACCCGCTGAATAAAAAGCAACCTGAGTGCTGGGCTAACGCGTTCATATTCGGGCTAGAATTGTAACTTTGCAGACATTTGCCCTTTAGACATCTCTACCCACTGCTACCGCCAATGCTTAACCTTGTCTTGTTTGGCCCACCGGGTGCCGGAAAAGGTACTCAGAGTGAAAAGTTGATTAGAAAGTACGACTTAGTCCACCTCTCCACCGGCGACTTGCTGCGTTCGCAGATTGCGGCTGGCACAGAGTTGGGCATGCGTGCCAAATCGCTGATGGATCAGGGCCTACTGGTTCCTGATGAAGTGGTAATTGGGATGATCGACGCTAAGCTGAGCGAGAACCAACAGGCAGCAGGGTTCATTTTTGATGGGTTTCCCAGAACGGTGCCCCAGGCAGAAGCACTTGACCAATTGCTTAGCCAGTATGACGCACCTATTACGGCAATGGTAGCCCTCATTGTTGACGATGAAGAACTTACCCACCGGTTGCTGCTGCGCGGGCAAACCTCTGGGCGGCCCGACGACCGGAATGAGGCCCTGATTCGGCGACGGGTACATGAGTATAACGAAAAAACAATGCCTGTAGCTGACTACTATCATCAGCAGGGCAAGTATGCCGCCATTAACGGCATAGGCGACATTGATTCTATTTTCGACACTATTTGCCAGTGCATCGTGAGTGCCCAACAAAGTCAGGTCGAATAACCCCAGTATGGCATCATCCAATTTCATCGATTACGTTAAAATCAATTGCAAATCAGGTCATGGCGGCTCAGGGTCGGTGCATTTCCGACGCGAGAAACATGTACCCAAAGGTGGACCTGACGGGGGAGATGGAGGCCGGGGTGGGCATATTATTCTGAGAGGCAACGCCCAACTCTGGACACTGCTTCACCTCAAATACCGCAAGCACATTAAGGCAGAGCCGGGCGTGGCCGGTGAAGGCGGTCGCCGGAGTGGTGCCGAAGGTGGCGACGTTATTATTGAGGTGCCACTAGGCACTATAGCCCGCCATGCTGAGACAAACGAGCAACTGGCCGAGATAACCACCGATGGCCAACAGATTATTTTGCTGGCAGGAGGCCGTGGCGGTATGGGTAACGATCATTTTAAAACCTCAACCCAACAGGCACCCTATCATGCCCAACCCGGCGAGTCTGGTCAGGAAGCCTGGATTGTGCTTGAATTAAAATTACTAGCCGATGTCGGGCTGGTAGGCTTTCCGAATGCCGGCAAATCAACCCTGCTCTCGGTTGTGTCTGCCGCCCGCCCCGAAATTGCCGACTATGCGTTTACAACCCTCGTGCCTAACCTGGGCATGGTAGCCTATCGGGATTATAAATCATTCGTTATGGCTGATATTCCGGGTATCATCGAGGGTGCCTCACAGGGCAAAGGACTAGGTGTACGGTTTCTGCGGCATATTGAACGCAATTCGGTACTGCTGTTTCTGATTCCAGCCAACAGCCCCGACCCCCGCGCCGAATATGATACGCTGCTCAACGAATTACAGCAGTATAATCCTGATCTTGTTGAGAAACAACGCATAGTGGCTATTTCTAAAACTGATCTGGTTGAATCTGCGGATTTAGCCAGTATCAAAAACACGTTACCGGCTACTATTCCCGTTGTATGTATCTCGGCGGTACAACAGCAGGGGCTAACAGAGTTGAAAGACATAATTTGGCGCATCTTGACTACTTCCCTGCCGCAACTTCCTTAATTGCTACTAGTTGATCCAACGCTATGAATAAATATGCTGTTGTCGGGATGTTCATGACCCTATTTACCTGTCCATTGTTCACCACGGCCCAAGCTATTCAATTAACATTTCCGTCTAACTGAGCAGTTTACCAGCGCAATAGTGCTAACTCGGCAACCATCCGGATTACCGGATTTTATACACAACCCATCAGCCGGGTCGAAGCCCGCGTGATAGCCCGTGATGGCCAGGGTAGCAGCACTGACTGGGCCACAATCCAGGCTAATCCGCAAGGAGGTACGTATGCCGGTGACTTGACCATAAAAGGTGGCTGGTACAGAATGGAAGTTCGTGGTATGCAGGGCGATGCAGAGGTAGGTCAGGCATCGGTTGATCGGATGGGGGTGGGCGAAGTATTTGTGATTGCTGGTCAATCCAATGCCCAGGGAATCCCAACAGATAATGTGGCTGGTGCCAGCGATGACCGCGTAAACTGCGTAGCCGTTGGCGAACCCAATATCCAAACCAGTGATCCGTCTGTTCCCACATTTACGCATTTAGATGGTGGGTTCAACCTGGCACCACGGGGCATAACGGCCTGGTGCTGGGGTAAACTAGGCGACTTGCTAACCCAACGGTTTAATGTACCTGTGTTATTTTTCAATGCAGCCTGGACCGGTACAGCGGTGCAAAACTGGCGAGAGAGTGCTACTACGGGTACAGCGTATAGCATCTATACGCCGGGGGCAACCTATCCGCCGGGGCAACCTTACGCCAATTTACGGATTGCCCTTCAGTTTTACACCAACACCCTCGGCATCAGGGCTGTTTTGTGGCATCAGGGCGAGGCTGAAAATTTCAGCAATACCTCAACGAGTCAATATGTTAGTGACCTGCAATTAATTATCAATAAAACCCGGCAGGAAACGGGAAAAAACCTGAGTTGGGTGATAGCCAGAGCGTCGTACGATGACAATAGAGGCATTAACCAGACCACTATCGACGCACAGAATCAAGTACTTGCTTCTACTACTAATGTATTTGCCGGTCCTAATACCGATAATATTCAGATTCCCAGGAAGTCGCAACGCGATGAAGTGCATTTTGCCGCCAATACGCTGCCTGTTGTTGCTGCTGCTTGGAATAATAGCCTGACCGATGCATTCTTTGCGGCATCGACCCCGCAATCGCCTACTTCGGGTCCAACGCTAGCCATCTCTTGCGCAGGCAATAATAACATTACCATTGCTGTAAACGGTACGTATTCTTCGGTTCAGTGGGAGACAGGCGAGAATAGCTACAACGTGGTAAAAAGCAGTGGCTTATATCGGGCAAAAGTAAAAGATGGCTTGGGTAACACGGCCTTTACCCCTTACTACCGGGTTGCCGATGCACCCGCCATTACCGAGTCGGGGCCACGTACATTCTGTGTTGGCAATAGCCTAACCCTCACGGCCAGCTACCCCAATAACCTAACCTGGAATACCAATACCAGTGACCGCGCTATTACAGTAGCTAATGCAGGCAACTACTTTGTCCGCTACCGGGACGTATCCGGCTGCGATTTCCTGTCGAATACAGTTACCGTAACCGTTAATCCGCTACCCTCGAAACCAACTGTTACTGCCGAAAAATCGACGACCTTCTGTCAGGGTGAAAATACTGTTTTACGGGCAAGTGAAGCCTTTCGCTACAACTGGAATACCGGCGAGAATGCCCAGCGTATTACCATTGGCAACCCAGGTACCTATACCCTGACCGTTACGGACCAAAATGGATGTACCTCGCCCCGCTCGGAATCGGTCAATGTGATGGTCAATCCATTACCGCCTACGCCCGTAGTTACAGCTAGTGGCCCGACTACTTTTTGTGCCGACCAGAGCGTAACTCTTACCTCCACGGCAGAAACCGCCTATCGGTGGGAGAATGGCCAGAGTAGCCGTGCCATTACCGTCAATCAGACGGGAAACTACCGGTTACAGACCGTGAATACCTTCAATTGTTTATCGGCTCCATCGGCTGCTCTGACAGTGCTGGTCAATCCACTGCCGCCATCGCCCGTATTGAGTGCCAATGGCCGTACCACTTTCTGCGATGGCGACCGGGTAACCCTAACGGCAACAACCTCACTTAAGCCTATCTGGACCACTGGCGATTCGCTCCAAACCATTGCCGTTACTCGCTCTGGAACCTATTCAGCGCGGTCTATTGACCAGAACGGCTGTTTTTCACCCGCTGCCCGGGCCATTAGCGTCGATGTAAAACCATTACCCAGCCAGCCTGTGGTGAATCAAATAGGCACTTATACACTCGAAGCTACGGGTTCCCTGCTTGGCGAGAAATACCGCTGGCAACGGAATACTGATTCAGTAGCGGCAATAACGAACACGATTAAAACTGCCATTTCTGGGAATTACACCGCCCAGGCCTTTATTACGTATACCCCTACCCTGGCTTGTTTTTCAGCACCCTCAACCCCATTTTCGTTTATTGCTGATACGCAGAATGAGGGGGTTAGCGTATACCCAAACCCTAGCCCTGCCAAGCAGGTTACGCTCGAAACACTCGATAACATTACGAATGCCGTTATTACCGTTTATACGCTTAACGGACAGCGGGCGTTATCGGTGCTGGTACCCATTTTTAATGAACGTAAATTGCTGGACATGTCAAATCTATCGGCAGGACAATACCTCATTCAAGTCAAAAGCGACCGGATCAACGTTACCAAGCGAGTCTTAATTGGGTTTTAGGTTCATACCTATAGATTTTCAGAAAAAGGTTAGCAATTTAGTCGTGCTTTGAATCAAACAAACTTTTATCATGCGTAAGGCTGTCGAAGAACCTCACCTACTGGCTGAATTCATTCAGGAGCAACCCAGCTACAGCCCAGATTTTAAGGC
>JBBQUC010000309.1:0-5525 GCA_038212815.1 Cytophagales bacterium | reverse complement strand
GTAGCTGGTCTATCAGGCGACTTGGCAGGTGGTTGGGGTTGTTGTTCAACAACAGCGAAAGCGGCATCCTTACTACTTTCTTCTGCTGCTACCACAACCGATTCATTCAGAACGCCAGCCTGTGGTGCCGCCATTCGGGCTACCCCACCCTTTGCCATATACGCCCGTTCCCGTCTATATTCATTCGTATGAATTGGCTGCAACTGGTCATACTTCTGCACGATAAGGCCCCCCAAATGCTGATAGCGATAAAATAAGGGGTTCGACATGGCCACACCAAAACAGCCTGATTGCCAGCCGCTAATCTGGCTTTGATACCCCTGATAGATGTTGTCTGGCCAATTTAGGGGTACAAACTGATCTAACGAGGCATCGTAGAGCGTGGCTACCATTTCGGCTAATAGCTTTTCTTTATCCGGGCCGCTGATTTTCAGCGTCCATTCTTCCGCCTGACCAGGCTTTAGTTTATCCCGGAACGTCTGCGTTTCGATATGGAGTTGCTTATTGGTAAACGGCACCTGCACTACTTTTATATCGGTTAATAGCCGACCATGTTGCACCATCGTAAAATAAACAACAAAACCGCCCCGGTGCCGCTCAGCTACGGGCAGCGTGACGCGCTTCGGGGTTCCATTGGTTTGTATCCATTTATTTACAGGAAGTTTGCCTTTTTCATCAATGGTCATCAGCACCCAGCCCGGTTGGGTATTTCCTACATAAAACACCGCGTTCTCGCCGGGTTCGGCGGTTGTTTTAGCCGCCCGCAGCCACTGACCGGGCTGTTTTGAGGCCACACTGTCGGTAACAACACTAAAAAACTGCTCCTGCCTGGCTGTTTCGCCGGTCGAGTCAATCACCGTCACTTCGGCGCGGTATTCACCGGGGGAAAGGTCGGCGAGGGTGAAGTTGCCAGCGTTGTCGGGGGTGAGTGTCTTTACTACCTGAGTGGGCCAGGTTGTTGGGTCGTTTTCGTTGGCATACAGATCGTTGGGAAACAGGCGGGCAAACCGCTCCTGAGTCAGCAATTGCCGGTCTGGTCGATCCCACAGCCGATTCCGTAGTGGGTGGGCCGGTGGGGTTAGTTGCGAAATAACTACCTGACTCATTTTTGTCGGCACTGTTTCGCCCGTGCTGTTGGTAACATGAACGGCAACCGTCTGTTTGTCGCCCGCTCCCAACTGCGCGGGTATCGCCAAGTCGGCCTGTAGCGCGACCTGCCCGATGCGAAGCGTTTGGGTAGCCGACCGCGTTTCGCCCGCCCGGTCCGTTATGTCGAACGTGATGGTAAACGTAAAGGTGGGTTTAGCCTCTCCGGTCAAACTCCGGTCGGGGGCAGCAACAAATGTCAGGCTGGTTAGTCCGGTAGCATCGGTTGTCAGCGTACCGCTGGCGATTTCGGTGCCATTTCCCGCGCCGGGCATGGGCCGCGTGGGTTTCCAGCCAAAATCGCCCCGCCAATAGGGGTAAGGCTGGTAATAGCTGCGGCTGACGCGGTAGCGCACTACAGCTCCATCGACTGCCGCACCCGATAACGTTTTGGCGAGGGCCGATACCTTCACTGTTTGCCCCAGTTTTATGGCTTCTTTCACCGGATTCACCGCAACAACAAACGTCGGCCGTTTATATTCCTCTACCTGAATGGTGGTCTGACCAAAATCGGTTTCTATAGTCATCATGCCCGTCAGTCGGCCAACAGGAGCCGTAAACGATCCGGCAACTGTACCAAACTCATTGGTGATCAGCGTTTGTTTGGCTATTTCTTCGCCATTGACATCGCGAAACCGGATGGCTATCGAACGGTTGGCGATAACGACAAACGCATTATTGCCACCTGCATATAGCAAGCCTTTAAAATAAATGGGTTGACCGGGGCGGTAAATTCCCCGGTCGGTGAAAAACAGGACGTGAGTCTGCTCTGGCTCGCTGGCATCCGTCGCCTGACCATAATACCTGTTGTTATATTGCTCGTCGGTGTCCAGCACATCCTGACCCCGGGTAAGCCGATACCAGTAAGAACGGTTTTCGGGCAAGCGGTTTTTAGCGACTACGACTATGCCCTGAGCATCCGTTTTCACTGGTTTTTCTGAGGGTCGATTCGTAATAGAACCATCACTTAGCCGCCCCATTATCCTCACCTCAACCCCTTCCAGTGGCTGCCCGGTGGTTCGATCCACCACATACAGTTGTTGAGTCTGTGCAGTATTGTAAGGGTTGGAAGTCAGGTAGCCAAGCTGCGACACGGTAAACCGGACGATGGATAATTGCGCTGATTTGTAGGTAAACCGGCCATCCGTCGAAGCCAGAAGCGCGTACTGCCCACCTATAGCCATCGATGCCCATTCAACGGCATGGGTTTGCATATCGCCATCATCGGGCAGGTCTGTTTCACCCTCAATTACTAGCAAACCTTTCTTTAATTCGGCGAATCGTGCCTGTTGTTGTTGTTCATTACCAGTAGTTAACTGGTCAAGCAAGTGCCACTTGTCCGGCTCCAATCGATATAGTTTGTAGTAAAATTTGGCGGTGTTGCGATATTCTACCCGCGCCCGAACTGCTGCATTAGGCACGTAAACATCCTCAAGCTGTAGCGTAATTGTCGGCTCCCGAAGTTGGCTTAACAGTTGGCTGGCATTCTGCCCAGCCAGGGTTTTAGGATAGCGTTTTGCGAGGTTCTGGGCAATATCGACGGCCTGTTTACGATCCCACTTGTGCGGAACACCCGTTTCATCGGTCATCAGCGGCTTGTTGGATAGGTTAAGCCACTGCCCCATCTCTTTAGCCGACAGGCTTTTCTGCTTGCTTAATTTTAACGAATCGTCTCTTAAACCCGATCCCTGTTTATGAATCCAGTTGTATGTGTTCTCCAGTTTAGGTTTATACTTGTTGGCCTCATCGGCTAAATACCGGGCCAATTCATACAGATAACCAGCCTCTGCGGGCTGGCCTTTATACTGGCTTATCTGCCGATCAAGTGCCTGACGGTACAAGATGTCTTTCTCTAGCAACACACTGTGGTCATACACAAACCGCAGGCGGGCTTTATCCACATCGGCCAGAGCCAGGGGATTAGCATCGTCCAGGTGAAAGGCCGCTACTTGTTGATACAGCAGCAATGCCCGAAACTGCCCGGACAATGAATCAGGAGATTGAATGGATAGTCTGGCAAAGTCAGCAGGGTTGGCAAAGTAGGCTGGGTTATCGAGTTCGAAGCGGTAGGTGGGCTTTAGCAGGCCCGGTTCGGTATTGCGAAAAAAGTCTATAGCCCGATGCGCCAGCAGATCGAAGAGGGTAGGACGGAGGGGCCGCGCGTCGGCATCGCCCGGTTCGATAATGGCCAGGTAGTCGGCAATGGGCGTTTTTTGCAGCAACTGTTTTTCGGTGAGCGAGGCTGCATACTGCGCGGTTACTTCAGTAAACAGACGGGTTGCATCCCATTGCGTAAACGGCCCGGCAACCAGGTCAGAACCGTCGGATTTAGTGGGTTGTACTTTTCCTACAGTTGCCCGGTTATAAAATTTATAGCGGTTTTGCTGGAAATACTGCCAATAGGTATCGGCGAGTATTGACTGTAAAATAGATTTTGCGGGTTGGGGGGTATTGGCTACGTCAGTCTTCAACGAGTCAATCAGTTCAGCATAAGCGGCCTCGTCGCTGAAATTGCGATAGATGAGTCGGTGCATCACGGCTTTTACCAACTGCGGATAATTGCGGCCCGCTTTCGCTTCGGTATAAATCCGGTCGGCAATTTTCAGGGCTGATTGAGGCAGGCCACTAGCTATCAGCGAGTCAGCTTTGGTCCAGTCTTTTTCGTAGGTAGGCATTCGGGTTTGGGCTTGTCCAATCTGCCAGCCAATGGTCAGCAATAGAGCAAAGAGAAAGGTTCGGATGTGCATCATAGTTATATAGATGCTGAAAGGTAGCAAATCGTTTAAATCTGGATGCAGTTTCTGGCTAGATTCCATACCGCGAGCCTGCAACATTTTTTCCGCCATAGCTGTTACTCGTGTATGCCGCTGGGTTTTGCCTGGCGGCTTTTCGTGTGTGTTCATTACAACCTGAATAACTTTGACAGTCCGCAACTTTCTGAACCTCTATACCGAGGACCCCTTCATCAAACTCTTTGCCGAGCCATTCAAACATCGCCCCGCCGAACCCTTCCGGTTGCAGATAAAGGGCTTGGCTGGTAGTGCCGATGCCATGCTGGCAGCAGCTATTTATCGGCAGGTGGGCGGTACGCATCTATTTGTGCTTACCGACCGCGATGAGGCTTCCTACTTTTTCAACGACCTCCAGAATATTCTGGAAGAGGAGGTATTACTCTTCCCTATGTCGTACAAAAAGCCGTATCAGTATGAGGAAGTTGAAAACGCCAATGTGCTGATGCGGGCCGAGGTGCTGAACCGAATCAGCTCGGCTCCGCAACAATCAACCCTGATTGTCACCTACCCGGAGGCCTTGTCGGAGAAAGTAATCAACAAAAAATCGTTGCGGGCCAATACCCTTGCCGTGCGACTTGGTGACAAAATTGATTCGTCTTTTGTGTCAGAACTGCTCCAGAACTACGAGTTTGAGAAAACTGACTTTGTGTATGAAGCTGGGCAATTTTCGATCCGAGGGGGCATTATCGACGTATTTTCATTTGCCAGTGAGTTCCCCGTTCGCATCGAACTCTTCGGCGATGAGGTGGATAGTCTTCGCCTGTTCAACCCCGAAACGCAACTCTCGACCGATGCCGTTGAACAGATCAATATTATCCCGAATGTGCAGACCAAACTGATTCAGGAAACCCGCGAGCCATTTCTCGAATTTCTGCCCAATCACGCCTGTGTTTGGTATAAAGACATGGAGTTTACCCTCGAACTGATTGAGAAATGTTTCGAGAAAGCAGAGCATAGCCTGGCTGAAATTCTGGGCAACAAAAATGGCATTCAGGTAGTCGATAACCCTGAAGACCTCTTTGAAACCCGTCGGGCATTTCTGAATCAGGCAAAAACGCTACCCTCTGTTGAGTTTGGGCGAAAGTTCTATTTTAAAACTGACCAAAAGCAAACTTACACAGTTAAGGCACAACCTTCATTTAACAAAGATTTTAAACGGGTGGCAGACACCCTTAACGAGCAGCAGAGTAAGGGATTCACGAATCTGCTGGTGGCCGAGTCATTTAAGCAACTGGAGCGGCTAAAAGCCATTTTTGAAGAAATAGACCCGTTTTTGACATTCCAGACGCTCCAACTCGGTCTGCGTGAGGGATTTATTGACGAGACGCTGAAAATAGCCGTTTTCACAGATCATCAGATTTTCGACCGTTATTTTAAATACCGGGTCCGCGATAAGTTCAGCAAATCTAAAGCTCTTACCCTGCGCGAACTAAAAACCCTGCAACCAGGCGATTATGTTACCCATATCGATCACGGGATTGGTCGGTTTGCGGGCATGGAGAAGGTGGACGTTGGGGGCAATGAGCAGGAGGCTATCCGGCTTATTTATCGCGACAATGACATGCTGCTGGTGAGTATTCACAGCCT
>JBBQUC010000308.1:0-5549 GCA_038212815.1 Cytophagales bacterium | reverse complement strand
GCACTACCTCGGCCAAAAAATAGATGCCCTGATTGCCGAATACCTCAAGCCGATTGACACGAACTGGCAACCCTCCGACCTGCTGCCCGATTCTACTCAGGAGTCGTTTCTGACTGATATTAAACAGATTCAGGAGGAAGCCAAAGCCCTGCCCTACGACTACCTAGCTGTGCTGGTGGGCGATACAATTACCGAAGAAGCCCTGCCTACCTATGAGTCGTGGCTAATGGACGTAACGGGTGTTGAGCAGGGTGACCCAAAAGGCTGGTCGAAATGGGTGCGCGGCTGGACCGCCGAAGAGAACCGCCACGGCGACCTGCTAAACAAGTACCTGTACCTGTCAGGCCGGGTAAACATGCGGGCAATGGAAGTATCGACGCAGTATCTGCTGGCTGATGGGTTCGATATTGAAACTGGCAAAGACCCCTACCGCAATTTTATTTACACCTCCTTTCAGGAACTAGCCACTAACATCTCGCACCGCCGAACGGCCACCATTGCCAAACAAGTGGGGGTGGCGCACCTTTCCAAAATTTGTGGCCTGATTGCCGCCGACGAGATGCGGCACGCTAAAGCGTATAAAGCCTTTGTGAGCCAGATTCTGGCCGTCGATCCCTCGGAGATGTTGCTGGCGTTTGAAGACATGATGCGCAAGAAAATTGTGATGCCCGCGCATTTCCTGCGCGAAACCGGGGTGAAAATGGGACAAACGTTCAGTCATTTCTCCGATGCGGCCCAACGGCTGGGCGTTTATACCACGCAGGATTACATCGAGATTCTAGACAGCCTGCTGCTGGAGTGGGAGGTAGGTAAACTCAGTGACCTAACCGATACCGCCCAACGCGCCCGTGACTATCTGATGGCCTTGCCTGACCGCCTGCGTCGGGTGGCGGAACGCACCAAAGCACCTACGCTGGCGTACGAGTTTAGCTGGATTGCTTAGCCAAATGGCATTTTCTTAGTGCTTTTCCAACTTAGCTAACTCGCTTTGAATGTACGCCTTTGGTAGCCAGTTGGTGCCAATCATTACCCCCTCAATCTGGTGGGTTTGGCTAATGTCAGTTAAGGGATTGCCGTTTAGTAGCACCAAATCAGATACGTTACCAACCCGGATGCTGCCCGAATCAGTTTTATTGAGGTAAGCCGCTACATTCACGGTTCCTGTCCGCAGGGCTTCATAGGGGGTTAGCCCGGCATCGACCAGGTATTTCAACTCGTTATGGATCGAAAATCCGGGTACGTTGAACACCTGCGGGGCATCGGAGCCGAGCAGCAGCGACACGCCATTTTTCTGGCATTCGTAAATCAGCTTCCGACGGATTTGTAGCAGTTTCTCCGCGTGGGTGGGCGAAAAATTGGGATTGCTGCTGTAGTCATTTTTGGCCTTTATCCAATTTTGCACCACATCGGGCTTCATATATTTCATGGCTGGGTCGGTGGTAAATGCCGTAGCCGGGAGCGGAGATAGCCACCGCTCAGCGATAGCCTGTGTCGGCACCACCCGGATAGTTCCATCGCGCAGGGCATTGACCAGTTTTGGAATCCGGGCAGGGTCGGCGCGGTAGGCAATCCAGGCTCCAAAGAGGCCGGTTTCAGGTTCGGCGAGGGTATCGCTGCCGGGGGTAATGGCCTCAATAAACCCGTCTAAATGATCGATGGATGAATAGTGAGCCTCGATAGCCCGCCACACACCTACGTTGAACGACACATGCCCAACAAACGGAATGCCTACCTCGTGGGCTGTACGGGCAATGGCCGGAAAGGTCTGGTTAGTCAGGCCGGGGTGAAGCTTCAGGAAATCGTACCCGGCAGCTTTCTGCTCGCGTACCATCTCGGCACCCCGCTCCGCCGTTTTCACTGTTTGCCCGTTGAACGATGGCCCGGTGGCGTAAAAATGCGGCCCCAGCACGTCGCCCCTGTTGATTTTACTACGGAGTTCAAGGTGTTTGGGGTGTCCCAGCATACCCCGAATGGTAGTGATGCCGTTAGCCAGATAAAGCGTCAGCACCTCTTTCATGGGTTCCAGGTCGTCGATGGGTGGCACGTGGGCGTGCATTTCGGCCCAGCCGGGGGTCAGGTATTTGCCAGTCGCGTCGATGACCTGTGCGTCTTTGCTATAGTTTACCGTCCCCTCGTTTCCCAGAGCAATGATCCGGCCATGCTGCACCACAACGGTCTGGTTGGGAATAACCCGTTCTCGATCCATTGGGATCACGTTGACCGACCGAAACACAATCGCACGGGCTTCATTGCTGATCAAATTCTGGCCAAAAACGGTCGATGTGAGCAGGAAACAGCCGATAAAAAAGAACGTTCGCATGGGGGGAAATGAGTTTACATTTGGTTACTGCCGGGTAAGCCGGTAAATTTATCCGTTTTCGTACGAAAAACCACCGGTCAAACGTACTTATATAACCTATCGAGAACGGGTCGATTTATGAAGATTAACGCAATTATAACCGGAGCTACCGGCATGGTGGGCGAGGGAGTATTACACGAATGCCTCAACCATCCCGACGTGGCGCAGGTGCTGGTGATCAACCGCAAGCCGGGGGGCGTGAGTCACCTCAAACTACGCGAGATTATTCACCCTGACTTTTTTGACCTGTCGCCCATCAGTGGTCAGTTAACGGGGTATAACGCTTGTTTTTTCTGTTTGGGCGTATCGTCGGTGGGTATGAAAGAAACCGAATACCGCCGACTTACTTACGATCTTACCCTTCATGCTGCCCAACTGCTGGTACAACTCAACCCCGATATGACCTTCTGTTACGTATCGGGTAGCGGCACCGACAGCAGTGAGCAGGGCCGCAGTATGTGGGCGCGGGTGAAGGGAGCTACTGAGAATGCGCTGCTGCGATTGCCAGTCAAACAGGCGTATATGTTTCGGCCTGGGGGCTTAAAACCTACTAAAGGGCTGAAAAACGTGAAAGGATATTATTCGTATATCGCCTGGCTGTACCCGATTTTCCGGCTGTTGCTGCCCGGTACTGTTTCTACCTTGCAGGAGTTGGGACTAGCCATGATTAACGCCGTGCGTGATGGCTACGAGAAGCCTGTGCTGGAGGTGAAGGATATTATCAAACTGGCGAAAGTTCAGTAGAAGAGCTTTTTTCAACGATACAACATAACGCCGGACGTATGTTATCCGGCGTTATGTTTCTAATATGGGCGGTTGCCTTCTCTACCTGTTACCCTTTCTTCATCCCCAGGTCGGTCTGGAGTTTGCCTTCCAGCACCGGGCGTTTGTCTTTGGCTTTGGCAAGCTTAGCCATGCTGCTCTCAAACTCAACCGCCATTGTATCAGCTCCAAATCTACAGGTAACGGTTTCGTAGTGGGCGGTTTCAATGAATCGCCAGGTCATCAGAAAGGTGTTGGGGTCGGCCCAGGTGCCGCTACCGGCCACCCGCGTCTGGGTTTCGCCGGGGGTAGGCGTGCTAGTTAGTTTCAGTGGGGCCGAAGCGAACGTGGTTTTGCTCTCTACCCAACGGTTTATCCCGCAGGTTACCTGATGGTCGCCCGCGTTGTCGTGGAGTTTGAAGAGGCAGCCATCTTTGCCAAACGTCAGCGATGCTGCGGTGGCTTTCAGGGTATTTTCCGGGAAACTGTAGGTTTTGCCACTAATAACGGCACTCGTGGGCGAAGCAGACTCCAGTACTGGCATGGGCAGGGCCAGACTCTTGAGCGTTTGGGTCAGCGATACAGCCGCCGTTTGCTCGCTCTCCAGTCCTTCACCCTGTAAGGCCGGTAGCACATGGCTCCAAACCGCATTCAGAACTCCCTGTAGGTTGTTTGTCTCGGCGGTGATAGCAATCACGGCATCTTCGTTAGGAAGTATCAGGCAGTACTGGCCAAATGCCCCGTCGCCCCGGTAGGCATCGTGGCGGCACCGCCAGAACTGATACCCATAGCCTTGAAGCCAGTCGCTGCTCCCGCGTTTAGCCTCGTCGCCGGGTTGCATGATGTGCATCTGAGTAGCCTCGGCTACCCAAGCTTCTGGCAGTAGCCGTTTGCCATTCCACATCCCTTTTTGGAGGTACAACTGCCCAAACTTGGCAATGTCTTCGGTACGCAGTCGCAGTCCCCAGCCGCCGGTGTTGATGCCTTTCGGGTCAACCTCCCAATCCTGCCCTTCGATGCCCAATGGGCCAAACAGGCGCGGTTTTAGGTAATCGAGAATGGATTGGCCGGTGAGTTGCTGCACAATGGCCGAGAGCATGTAAGTGGCCCCGCTGTTATACACGAAATGGGTGCCAGGCGCGTGCTCAACGGGCTGCTCCAGAAACGTTTTGGCCCAGTTGGTATTCCCATTGGCCTGCATGGGCTGGGTAGTGTCTTTGCTGTGGCCGGTAGCCATGCTAAGCAGGTCTTTCACCCGCATAGCCGCCAGATTCTCGTTGACGGTAGCGGGCAGGTCGGCTTTGAAAAACGAAATCACCTTGTCATCGACCGTCAGTTTACCCTCAGCCACGGCCAGCCCGACGGCGGTAGAAGTAAAACTTTTACTGAGCGAATAGAGCGTATGTTTCAGTTGGGGAGCGTAGGGTGCCCACCACCCTTCGGCCACCACTTGCCCATGCCGAACCACCATCAGACTATGCAGATTCAGCTTTTCCGCTTCGATAGCCTTGATGAAATTTACTAATCCACCCGATGCCACACCCTGTTTGCCGGGCAAACTGCGGGGTAGGTGGGTAGAGCGGGCCGGAGCTAGCCAGCCCGCTGCCTGCACCGATGCGGTTGTAGTCAGGCTCAGACTAAGGGCACCCAGGCCCAGTTGCTTCAGAAAAAGTCGACGATCAGGGTGGTTCATATCAAGCGGGGTTTAGGGGCAGGTTGAGTCAGGAAGGGGAACAACTGAATCTCAAAATCAGTCACCCTTCCTGACTCAACCTGCCTTACAGTAAATAATGGGCAACATCGTGCCAGTTGTTCATGCGTCGGTAGGCGGTTTCGTGACGGTTATGCAGGGCAGAGAACAGCAGCCCCTCGCCCGAAAACGTTTTGAGGTTGCGCGGCATATCATCAATCAGGTAATCGGCACTTAGCACACTCTTGTCGCCCAAAAAGATGATATTCCGCCAGTGAATGTTCGGGAAATGCTCGGCCAGCCAGTCGTACTTATCCCGGAACGAATTGGGAAACTCCATGGCGGCTGTGGCCACAAACACTTCGTATTTTTCCTGGAGCCGCGCTACGGTTTCCTGCGCACCGGGCATAAGCCGAATGTCGCGGAAAAACCCTGGTTCATACACTCGCCTGAACAGTGCATCGAACTCATGCTCGTCAAGCAGTTCGTGAAACGACTTCTCCTTTAACTCGAAATTGGTGAAGCGCGGGGCTTTTCCGGCCAGGTACAAGTCGATAAACTTACTGTGGGTATCGGCCAGCACGTCATCCTGGTCGATGCAGATACGTGGTTTCATTAATTAAATTTTGCACCAATGGCACTTTTCCCGCCTGAATAAATGACGGCATCGATGGGTTTATTACTGTCCTGTGCTTCTTTGCCTACGCGTTTGACATACTGCGCTACGTCTTCTTCGAT
>JBBQUC010000307.1:0-5557 GCA_038212815.1 Cytophagales bacterium | reverse complement strand
AGCTAAACGCACCCATAACATCAATCCAGGCCAGGTCTTCCACATCTTTGGCCCCAAACCGGCCGATCTCAGGTAACTGCTCCCCATTTTCGTTAACCTGTGAGCCATCGGCGGCCACGGTTTCGGGAGTGATGCCGAGGGCGAGTTGTACCTCTTTGGTAATGGCGGGCATGTTTTTCATCTCGCCTTTGGGCTGCAAATCTGAGAAATAGACATTGGGGAAAGCGAGACCAATGTGTAGGTGCTTGGAGTAGGTTACATAAACGGCAAAGAACAAAATGCCCAGAATATGGAACCACCAGGCTACCCGCTCATACCCCATCAGGGCACCATTGCTCAGGCCCGTAAAGAACGGCTTGAGGTATTGGCTAATCAGAAAATCAGGCACCAGCCCCTTTAATTCGCCATAATGCCCAAGCGACCCGGCACCGGCCCGGTCGCGCAGCACCGAGTCGGAGGCATTCCAGGTCAGAAAGGCCGTCATCAGCAAAATCTCGAAGGTCAGAATCAGCGTGGCATCCAGGCGTGGCCATGTCGGGCGCATTTCTTGGTGGCGTTCAGGCTGAAAACGGGGTACCTTCAACACATAGCGACGCAGCAGAAAAACGACACAAACAGCCAATACACCAAACGCGAGCAGCTCGAAGAAGTTAATCAGATACGGGTAGATGCCGGTTATGTACGGCGCAAACACGCGGTGTGTACCCAAAACGCCATCGACAATGATCTCGAGGATTTCGAGGTTGATGATGACAAAACCGAGGTAAATGACCAGGTGCATCAGGGCCACTGTGAGGTTAGTGAACATTTTTTTCTGCCCAAACGCAACCAGTAGCATGAGGTTAAATCGTTCGGCAGGGTGGTCGGAGCGATCTTCGGGTCGCCCCAAATTAATGGCCTGACTAATGTAACGCACCCGTTTAACCACAAACCAGGCAGCTATACCGAGGGCAATAATGAAGAGAAGTTGCTGAAGAATTGCCATTGTGTTGGTTTAGTTTCAGAAATTTTTTTGGGCCACCATTGGATGATGACCACAAATACCTTACTTTTGCACCCACGTTTAACAAACGTATGCCGTAGCTCGGCACGCCGGTGATGTAGCTCAGTTGGTAGAGCAAAGGACTGAAAATAATTGTGTCGGCGGTTCGATCCCGTCCATCACCACCGGCCTGAAAGCCTTCCCTAACCGGAAGGCTTTTTTTGTACCAACTGTTTTGCGGAGTGCCATCAATTTTGTGATAACCGTATGCTTGCATACTAATTTATGCTGGGCAAAGATAAGGTTACTTCTTCACAATAAGCAACTCAACGCGCCGGTTTTGCTGGCGACCGGCATCGGTATCATTGGTTGCTACGGGTTTGGTTTCGCCGAAGCCTTTGCTGGCTACCCGGTCGGGTTCGATGCCTTTGCTGATGAGGTACTCGCGCACCGAATCGGCGCGATCCTGCGAGAGTTTTATGTTCGATTCTGCCGTGCCTACATTGTCGGTATGGCCATTGAGGGCGATGGTCATTTTAGGATTATCATTCAGTACCGTTACTATGCGATCCAGTTCGGGGCTGGATTCGGGGCGGAGTTCGGCCTTACCCGTGTCGAAGAAGATGTTATTGAGCCGTACCGACCGGCCCGCTTCAATCGGGATTAGTTTTAACTCCTGCCCCACCACTTCGCGGTATTTTTTGGTATCGGTCAGGTCAATGTTCTCCCCCTCGGCAATGAAATCGGGGGCAATGGCCCGGAAACTGTATTTCTTACCCGCAGGCAGCACAATCTTGTACTCGCCTGTTAGCGGGTCAGAGTCGGCCACACCCGCTTCCTGACCATCGGGCAGGGTTTCGTACACAATGTGGGCTTCTACGGGTTTGCCCGTGCGTTGGTCAATTACTTTGCCGCTCAGCAACACTACCGGGTCGGGTCGGGTACTCAGGTTCGGGTCATTGGGGTTTTTGCTATCAGCTCCGTTCTTACCCGTGCCCACCTGCCCCGGCTTATTTTTACTGGCTAGGGTCGAGTCGGCAGGGGGGGTATCATCTGTGAGTTTAATGCGGACTACATCGCCTTTGCCGAGGGTATTTTTAAAAGTGGTCATGTAGGCGTATTCGCCCGAAGCAGCTACTGAGTAGTAGGCATCATACCCATCGGTATTGATGGCAGGGCCGAGGTTTTGGGGCTTGCTCCAGTGTTTCCAGGTTTTATCGACCCGCTTGCAAACCCATACGTCGTTTTTGCCGAGGCCTCCGTCGCGGTCGCTGGAGAAAAAGAGTGTGGCCCCATCAGCGGCCAGAAACGGCGTGGTTTCGGTGAAGTTGGTGTTGATATCGGCCCCCAAATTCATGGGCTTGCTCCACGAGCCATCTTTCTGCCGGAAACTTACATACACGTCGTCTTCTTTGCTATTCCGTTTCTCGCTGAAGGCCATGAGCAGCACCTTACCATCGGCAGAAAGAAACCCACAGTCGAACTGCCCTTTGCTCATGCTTTCGTAGCCAGGGATATTCATTTTCTGCGGGGCCGACCAGCCGCCTGCCGTGCGTTTGCTCAGCGAAAACCCCCGCGTTTCGTACGTGCCATTGTTGTAGGCTCCTTTCAGCAGCAGGGTGTTGCCATCGGGTGTAATGCTGTAGGCACAGTTGTAATCTTCTTTGTTGAGGGGTTGCCCGAGCCGTCGGGAGGGTGCCCACTTGCCCGTCACTACGTCGAGGTCGGAGTACCAAATATCCTGACTGCCTTTGTCGCCTTTTGTATTTTGGGGGTGGCTAATCCGGGCAAAAAAGAGGGTGTGTCCATCGGGCGAGATGAGCGGGTTAATCTCGTTATACTCCGAGTTGACCTGCGGGCCGAGGTTTTCGGCTTTGGAAGGGGCAGATGAGGGTTGTCCGTGCAGCATAAGTGAAAAACCTACCAGCACAGTCAGTAGCGGGATAAACTTGGTGGTCATGAAAAAACGGTAACAGGTTTTTGTTATCAACGCTGTAACCAACAGCTTAGTCTGCAAATTCAGTGCCGTGCTCAGGCGGCATCGAGTCGTTCGTCCCAAAATGCCTGAATGGCATCCAACACGGCATCGACCGTATCGACCACAAGGAGCAGATCGCGGTTTTCGGCGCGCAGAAACCCGTCGGCCACCATGCGGTCGAGTTGTTGCAATACAGAGTCGTAATAGCCATTTACGTTCAGCAGCGCAATGGGGCCGTCGTAGAGTTTGAGCTGTCGCCACGCCAGAATCTCGAACAGTTCATCAAAGGTGCCATACCCACCGGGCAGGGTAATAACGCCCCGCGCCAGTTGCACCATCTTGAACTTCCGCTCGTGCATGGTTTCCACAAAATGAAGTTCGGTGAGGGTTTGGTGGGCTACCTCCAACTCGGCCAGAAAATTCGGGATAACCCCCGTTACGGCCCCGCCATTGCTCAATACGGCATCGGCTACGGTGCCCATCAGCCCAAAGCCCCCCCCGCCATAAATCAGCCGGATGGCGCGTTCGGCCATTTTCTGACCAAGTTCTATGGCTACGGCTTTATAAATTTGGTGCGTTCCAGCACTGGAACCGCAATACACAACAATGCTTTGCATAAGAATGAAGTTACTTTATTTCCAGCCCTCCGAAGGTGCTGGAACTCATGAGTAAGATTACCCCTACTGTCTCGCGCTGACTGGTTAGAAATGCCTGTAAGTCGGCGGTTTCGGTGAACACCCGCAGCCCTGGTTTATCGAAAGCAGCTTGTATATCGGCCCCGGTAATGGGTTCCAGGCGTTTGTTGGCCAGGGTGTGTTCGTTAAAATAAACAGCGGCCACATCGGCGGCAGTGAGCGTGTGGCGATACTGAGATAAAAACTCTTTATTCAGGCTGCTGAAGGTGTGCAACTCCACGCAGGCCAGCAACGCCTGGTTCGGGAACTGTGCTTTTACGGCCTCGGTAGTAGCCTGCACTTTGGAGGGGGCATGGGCAAAATCGCGAAAAATAAGCAGTGTATCGGTTTCAACTACTTTTTCTAACCGGCGGGCGGCCCCCGTAAAGGTCTGAATAGCCTCGTAAAACATAGCCTCGGTTACGCCTAACTTATCGCAAACGACCATTGCGCCGGCAATGTTTTTCATGTTATAGTCACCAAAGACGCGCACGGGTATATCGGGGCCATTTTTAGGAGTGAGCCAGGTTTGGCCCCTGTCAATACGACTTGGGTGCGCCGTGTATGGAATTTTCTGCACATCCGGGCGTTCTTTCTGCCCCACTACATCGAGCATATCGTCGGTTTCGTCGAAGACCAGCACTCCCGATTTAGGCATCGTATCAGCCAGTAATTCAAACTGATCCACGTAGGCTTCGTAGGTTGGATAAATATTGATGTGATCCCAGGCAATGCCGCTGATGAGGGCTAAATGGGGCTGGTAATGCAGAAACTTAGGCCGGGAATCAATGGCCGATGATGCATACTCGTCACCTTCGATCACAATAATAGGGGACTCTTCGGTCAGTTTCACCAGGGTATCGAAGCCTTCGACCTGCGCCCCTACCAGGTAATCGAAGTGGCGGTGAAAGTGGTTCAGCACGTGCAGAATCATGGCCGTAATGGTGGTTTTACCATGACTGCCTGCAATCACTACGCGCTGTTTCTGGGCACTTTGGCGATAAATAAACTCCGGATACGAATAGACGGGCAGGCCCAATGCCTGCGCCTGCGCCAGTTCGGGGTTATCTTTGCGGGCGTGCCTGCCCAAAATCACAACATCCAGCCCGGCATGAATCTTAGCTGGAAACCAGCCCAGGTGGGTAGGCAGCAGGCCGTGTTGCGCCAAACGGCTGCGCGAGGGGTCGTAAATGGCATCGTCGGAGCCAGTAATGGTATGGCCCTGCTGAGCCAGGGTGAGAGCCAGGTTGTGCATGGCCGCACCACCAATGGCTATGAAATGTATGGCCTGTGGGGTCATCCGGTGCGTAAGGGGTCAAAATTAATCGAGCCAAAAGTACGGATTAAACAAAGAGCAGGCGGAGATTAATTCTTTTTTCATCTATATTTGCAACCAAATTCGGGGAGTAGCGCAGCCTGGTAGCGCGATACCTCGTGAAGATAGAGCCAATAACAATGAAGTATACAAACAACATGATCTGGTGGTGGCGTTCTTCTTATTCAGGATGAACCGTGCCCGTATGTTGTAACCAATCAACTTATATCCGAAGGCCCGCCGTTCATCCCGGTGGGCCTTTTTCGTTTACCTACATCCGACAACTCATGGAAACCCTTGTACCAACTGCCCAGTATCACGTTACCACCCAACACCGGCGAATGCTTGCCGACATTATTACCCCGGTGAGTATTTACCTCCGTATTCGCGACCGTTTTCTAAACAGCATTCTGCTCGAAAGCTCTGATTATCACGGCAACGACAATAATTTTTCATACATCGCCTTCGATCCGGTGGCGCAGTTTCGGTATGACCGCAGCGGCCCGGCAGCCGGTACGCTCCACACTCAGTTGCCCGGCCAGCGCGAGCAGTCGGAAGCTATAGCCGCCACTGAATTATTGCCAGCCTTACAGGCATTTAAGGCCAGT
>JBBQUC010000306.1:0-5576 GCA_038212815.1 Cytophagales bacterium | reverse complement strand
TCGTTGAAGAGTTTCATGGCTTCGATGATGCACACCACTTTACCCGGCTTTATTTCATCGCCAAGCTCCACAAAATAGGGCGTTTCAGGGTTGGCCGAGCGGTAGAACGTACCAATCATGGGCGACTTCACCGTAATGTAGTTGGTGGTATCAACTTTAGGCGGGCTAGGGGCGGGAGCTACCGGGGCTGCGGCTACGGGAGCTGCGGAGGCCGGTGTCGCATAGATGGCGGGTGCAGGGGCGGTTAGAGCCGACTGACCAAAACGTTTAACGGCAATCTTTAAATCGCTCGTCTCAATATTGACCTCATCTAAGCCCGACTTAGCAATGAAATCAATCAGGGTTTGAATGTCTTTGGTATCCATATGTTTAAGGAGATGTCTGAACCGCCCGGCGGCCCGGCGGGATTATTTCACTCGTTCAATATAATCGCGGGTACGGGTATCCACCCGAATTTTTTCGCCCTGCTCAATAAACAGCGGCACCATAATCCGTGCTCCAGACTGTACTTCGACACGCTTTTTGGGGCTGTTGGCCGTATCGCCCCGCATACCCGGCTCGGCGTAGGTCACTTCTAACTCCACAAAAGCGGGTAGCTCGCAACTCAGCGGGGTATCCGTTTCGGCGTTGATCAGAATCTCGACTTCTTGTCCTTCTTTCATCAGGTCGGCCTGGTCAACAATCTTTTCGTTCAGGTTGATCTGATCGAACGTTTCATTATCCATGAAGTTATACCCGGCTTCGTCTTTATATAGAAACTGGAATTTTCGGCGTTCAACCCGCACGGGCAGAATGGTAACCCCAGCGTTGAACGTGTTGTCGATGACCCGCCCGGTAGTGAGGCTTTTGAGTTTGGTACGCACGAAAGCCGCACCCTTGCCCGGTTTAACATGTTGAAATTCAGTTATCTGAAACAAGTCATTGTTAAAATTGATGACTAAGCCATTTCGCAGGTCTGCGGTTGTTGCCATGTTTATTAATGAATAATATATACTGAAAACTGGATAATGAATGGGCTACAAATAAGGCAATGGGTAAATCATTGTACAGTATTCATTATCCATTCAAATTTAATAGGCCCACTTTAGCCAGATGGCACCCCACGTAAACCCACCCCCAAAAGCGGCCAGCACCAGATTGTCGCCTTTGTTGAGTTGCGACTCGTAATCGTGGAGGCAAAGCGGAATGGTGGCTGCTGTGGTATTGCCGTATTTCTGGATGGTCAGCATCACTTTGTCGGAACCAATACCCATGCGGTGGGCCGTTGCGTCAATAATTCGTTTGTTGGCCTGATGCGGCACTAGCCAGCTTACATCATCCCCCGAGAGATTATTCCGCTGCATGATTTCGGCAGAGACATCGGCCATGTTTTTCACTGCAAATTTAAACACCGCCGGGCCATCCTGATAGGCATAGTGCCAGCGTTTCTCCACGGTTTCATGGGTGGGTGGGTAGCGGCTCCCCCCGGCTTTCTGAAACAGGTGGTGTTGCCCCACCCCATCGGAGCGGATAATGGAATCGCGGATACCAAGCCCGTCTTCATTGGGTTCGAGCAGTACGGCCCCAGCAGCATCGCCAAACAAAACACAGGTGGTGCGGTCGGTATAGTCCGTAATAGCCGACATTTTATCGGCACCTACCACAATTACTTTTTTATACTTACCCGTTTCGATAAACTGCGAGGCAATGGTGAGCGCGTACACAAACCCCGAACAAGCAGCCTGAATATCGAAACTGCCGATATTACGGATACCGGTCATGTCGCAGATAAGGCCTGCCGTGGCCGGAAACACAAAGTCGGGGGTGGTCGTAGCGCAAATCAGCAGGTCGATTTGGCTGGGGTCGGTATTGGTTTTAGCCAGCAGCCCTTTTACGGCTTCGGCTCCCATGTGCGAAGTGCCCAGGCCTTCGCCTTTCAGAATATGGCGTTCTTTGATGCCTGTGCGGCTGGTAATCCACTCATCGTTCGTGTCCACCATGCGTTCCAACTCAGCATTGGTTAGCACGTAGTCAGGCACGTATCCGTTTATTCCGGTAATGGCAGCGTTTATCATCTCAGCTAGGTTCGGTAGGTAGTCAACTCAAGGCTTGGGCAATTTTGGTGTAGGCATCTGATTCCACCTGTTTAATGGCCAGACTAATCATATTCTGAATGGCTAGGGCCGACGATATACCGTGAGCAATAATTACATTGCCATTAACGCCCACAATGGGGCTACCCCCCACCGATTCGTAGTTGGTTTTGTCGATAAACTCGTCGCTGATACCCCGCTGACGGGTCATCGTATAGATCGACTCGCCGAGCTTAAACAAAGCATTGCCCGTAAACCCGTCCACCACAATCACATCGGCTTTGTTGGCCAGCATATCGCCCCCCTCTATATTGCCCACAAAATTAATTTTGCGGCTATCTTTAAGCAGTTGGTGGGCTGCCTGTGCCACCAGCGAGCCTTTCTGCGCTTCGGAACCAATATTCATTAGGGCTACCCGGGGCCGCTCGATCCCGAATGTCGATTGGGCGTAGATGGATCCAATCTCGCCAAACTGAGCCAGCATTTCGGGCTTACAATCGGCGTTGGCCCCAATATCGAGCATTACGGCAAACCCGCCGTTGAGCTGCGGTACAAACCCGGCAATGCAGGGCCGAATGATGCCTTCTATAGCTTTAATGCTGAACAGGGCACCCACATGCATGGCACCGGTATTACCGGCACTGCAAAATGCCTGCACCAACCCTTCTTTCAGCAGTTTAAACCCAACACTAATGCTGGATTGGGGTTTCTGAGAGAGGGCTTTAGTGGGATGCTCACCCATCTCGACCACATCTTCGGCATGAACCACCTCAATGGCATAGCCAGTAGCAGCACCATGTTGCGCCAACAGGACATCAATAATGGCCTGTTTTCCAATCAGCACAATAGTAACCTGAGCAGGCAAACCGGCTTTAGCGGCCCGAACAACGCCTTCGACGATGGCATCAGGAGCAAAATCACCCCCCATGGCATCCACAGCTATCTTCATTGGTGGAGGTTTAATGGGTTATAATCGCGTAAAAATAGTCAGTAAGGGGCAATAAAAAAGTATCCCGCGTCCATCTTTCGGCAAGACATCGGCGAAATACTTTAAACAAGTACGGTACAAGTAGCCAGATAAAGAGGACGTTGACGCACTCAGTCTGGTTGAAGTTTCCCCCATTAAACGGCTTGATAGCCCTCAACAATCATTTTTCCTTTGTAAAACAGGTTGCCCTCAAAAACATGAGCATGGTGCCGCTCGTGTACCTCGCCGGTAGTGGCATCGGTCGAAAGGGTTACCGGAGTAGCCTTATAATGTGTCCGGCGTTTGTCGCGACGTGCCGTAGAGTGCCGGCGTTTGGGATGTGCCATAAGAGAAAATGTTTATAGTTAATAGTTTGTGCGGTTCCCCGCCTGAATTTGTGGTTGGTAGCGCGATTATAGGTCACTACAGACCACAAACTTAATTGTTACTCAGTTTTCGCAGGGCGGCCCATCGGGGGTCAACCGGACCATTGTCTGCGTCGGTTGGCTCGTCGGAGTCGGAGCGGTAAATTAATTTTATATCGCTGTCATTGTCATCCTGCTCGTCTTCATTGCGGAAGCGCGGGTGCAGTTTTTTCATCGGCAACGACAGGCTAATGAACTCAAATATGTAGCGGGCCACATTAATAACCGCCGTACCCCGTTCAATGAGTTCAATCTCGTCGGTTAGTTCTTGGTTATGATCGGCAAATTTTAGCGTATAATCCTGCTTCACATCCACCAACTCATCATAATCGTCGAGGCTGCGATCGCAAACCTGCCCCACATGGCCCTGAATGGTAAAGTGCAGCCGAATCATCGTTTCCGATTTATCGAGAATCAGGTGCGTTTGCACTTGCCCGCTGCTGATTAATTCTTGCTCCAGAGCCGCGAAGAACCGATCACCCGACGTAAAATCGTATTCGTAACGCTTTAAATCAAGCCCCTGAATGTTGATATCGTATTGTCTTAGCTCGTTCACAGCACTACCTTCTTCCAAATAAGGCCGCAAAGATACGAATTATTTGCGAAATAACAAAGGTGTAGCTGCCTACTATAGCCAGGAGAACCTACAGGTGAATGGCTTCGCCATAAGCCACTTCAGTGGCTTCTTTAATGGCCTCCGACATAGTTGGGTGCGGATGAACCGCTTGCAGAATCTCCTCGCCGGTGGTTTCCAGTTTGCGGGCCACCACTACCTCGGCAATCATTTCGGTCACGTTATTGCCGATCAAGTGTGCGCCTAAAAACTCACCGTATTTGGCATCAAAAATGACTTTCACGAAGCCTTCCGGGGTGCCGGCCGCTTTCGCTTTGCCCGATGCCGTGAATGGAAACTTACCTACTTTCAACTCATAACCCGCTTCGCGGGCTGCTTTTTCGGTATATCCCACCGACGCAATTTCGGGAGTGCAGTAGGTGCAGCCTGGAATGTTGTTGTAGTTCAGCGGCTCTACATGGGGCAGGCCCGCTATTTTCTCGACACAGATAATCCCTTCTGCCGAGGCTACGTGGGCTAATGCCTGCCCTTTGGTACAGTCGCCAATGGCGTAATACCCCTCCACGTTAGTTCGGTAAAAATCGTCGGTAACAATCTTGCCCCGGTCGGTTTTAATCCCGGTTTCTTCCAGCCCAATGTTCTCGATATTGGCCACCACGCCCGCTGCCGACAGCACAATCTCAGCCTCGAAGGTTTTTTCGCCGGTGGGGGTTTTTACCAGTACTTTACAGCCGGGGCCGGTGGTGTCCACCTGAGTTACCTCCGAGCTGGTGTAAATCTCGATACCCAGTTTTTTATATTGCTTGGCCAACTCTTTCGAGATATCTTCATCTTCCACCGGCACAATGTTGGGCAGAAACTCCACAATGGTCACCTTGGTACCCATGCTAGCATAGACATACGCAAACTCGACCCCAATGGCCCCGGAGCCGATAATGAGCATAGTGGCCGGGCGTTTAGGCAGGGTCATTGCCTTGCGGTATTCAATCACTTTCTCCCCATCGAACGGCACGGCGGGTAGCTGCCGGGCGCGGCCGCCGGTGGCAATAATGATGTGTTTAGCTTCGTAGTCGGTGGTAGTACCATCGGCAGCGGTTACGGCCACCTTTTTACCGGCCTTCACCTTACCCATTCCGCTAATGACATCAATTTTGTTTTTCTTCATCAGAAACTGCACCCCTTTACTCATGCCCTCGGCCACGCCCCGGCTGCGCTTTACCACAGCTCCGAAATCGAAGCTGATGTTGTCGGCCTTGAGGCCGTAGTCCTGGGCATGGTGCAGGTACTCGTACACCTGGGCCGATTTCAGCAGGGCTTTGGTGGGGATGCAGCCCCAATTGAGGCAGATGCCGCCGAGGCTTTCGCGCTCAATCACGCCCACTTTCAGGCCCAGCTGCGAGGCCCGAATAGCCGCCACGTAGCCACCGGGGCCGCTGCCCACCACCACCAAATCAAATTGCAAGGCCATAAACTGTTACGGTAAAACCGGGCGAAACTGCCCTGCCGCAAAGATACGAACCCAAGAGATGGGCCAATGC
>JBBQUC010000305.1:0-5586 GCA_038212815.1 Cytophagales bacterium | reverse complement strand
AAAAGTAGGCTCTTTTTGGAGGGTCTCTAAGTTATCAAATTGGGCATCAACGAGCGCATGGAGTTCTTCTCTAGTCATAGCGATTTGGAGCGGTTTTCTACTAAGTTAACTTTTTTATGGTAATTTTGAAATGCACCCGTTTCCCAAGCGTAAGTTGGGTAGGATCGTGCTAAGCCATAATCACTACTAAGATTACCAGAAACAGCGTAAGCCGTTGATCTATCAGCAAGGCCATTAAAAAAATCAGCTTTCCCCCCTCCAATATTGCGACTTGTTAATAGATGGGCCATTTGGCCTGGAAAATTATTACCCAGACCATTCCATCGAGCTTTAAATTGATTTAAGGCATCAGTAGTATTGGTAGTGCTTGCATAAGGATCTGTAGCATTCCAAAATGATAGTTGTTTTAAACGAACAATTACATTCTCGTTTTGATACAGTGTGATGACTTGATTAAACAGGAAAGCTACATGCGCGGCCAGCGTATTACTGTTGCTATTCCAATACTGGTACATTGCATAATCAGCTTCAGCATATATTTCTATGTAACAAGAATTGGCAGTTATTTCGTTATTGCCAGGCCCATTAGTAGGTATTCCTTTTGCAGGTGAAGGTGCATCGTCAACTGTACCACAAGTGAAAGGCCGTGATTGGATGGTCACAGCCTTTTCATTATAAAACGCATAGGCAGTAGCCGATGCCAACTTGTCCAAAGGTTTTGCCAGAATCCGGTTTCCTGTGCTATCGGCAATCATACCTACAACATTGTCCTCGGAAAAAGCAATAGCTACTACCGAGTTGGGGTTATTTTTTATGATTCCGTGGTAGTAGAGAATCTTCGTAATATCGACCGTGAAATTAGGGTCTGGAACCTGCATTTTTACCGTAAAACCAGGGGCGAAAAGATTAGCCGGAACCAACTCCAGTTCCAGCGTACCGTCAGCCGTAGGGATGGAGATTTCCAGCAAACTTCGTTTCTCGCTACGGATAACACCCAGCACATCATTGTTAAGGGTGAGGTTGTAAATCAACCTAGTTTTATCCAGGGCATTCGCAGGTGCCTGCGTCGTTCCATTTGGTGTGAATAAACCGAGAGCGGGCTTGGGTTGACTAGTGGCCTTTGCCACTGTGACCGCTTTTGCAAGGGGCTTTTCCTGAGCCATCCCCAGAATGGGGAACAGTAACAGGCAGGTAAAGAATAATCTCATACAAACAGAAAGGTGATAAGGTGGATGCTAGTAAAGGGCTGGTAGAACTGAGGTTCCGCAAGTAGTAAAAAAAATGGAGTTTCGCCAAAAAAATATTGAACAGGTAGGTTGATGATCAAACCTATACGGTTTCGAAACCGATCACTCTACCCACAACACCAACCCTTTCAGATACCCACCTTCGGGGTGAAACAGGTTGACGGGGTGGTCGGCGGGTTGGCTGAGGTGGTGCAGTACCCGCACCTGCCGACCAGCCTCCAGGGCTGCGGCTACGATGGTGTTGTAAAACAACTCCCGGTCGATGACCTGCGAACAGGAGAACGTAAACAGAATCCCGCCAGCCGCTACCCGGCGTAGTCCCTCGGCGTTCAGGCGTTTGTATCCCTGTACCGCCCGGTGCCGCGCCGACAAGCTTTTGGCAAAGGCGGGGGGGTCAAGCACCATCAAATCATACTGCCCGT
Source organism: Cytophagales bacterium (assembly GCA_038212815.1). Lineage (GTDB taxonomy): Bacteria > Bacteroidota > Bacteroidia > Cytophagales > Spirosomataceae > JBBQUC01. Next base: position 3,917 of record JBBQUC010000305.1, on the reverse strand, counting down.
CGGTAGCCCGCATGTAGTGCATCACATCGTCGGCGTAGGCTTCGTGCCGGGCCGAGGCATCGGGGCTGTTGGCCAGTACGTTTTGGTTGGTTAGCGCAATGGCCTTCGGCGATGAATCGACGGAGTGTACCAACGCGGCTCCGGCCTGTAGCGCATACACCGAAAACCCACCCGAATAGCAAAACGCATTCAAGACCCGCTTGCCGGGGGCGTAGCGGGCCAGTAACGCCCGGTTGTCGCGCTGATCGAGAAAAAAGCCGGTTTTCTGGCCAGTAATCCAGTTCACTAAAAAGGTATGCCCGTTTTCAATCACGGGATGGGGGGTATCGGTCTCGCCAAACAGGTAGCCATTCTGGATAGTAGCTGCGTAGTGTTCGGGTAAGGTATCGGCACTTTTATCATAAACGGCCTGTAGCTCGTTGCCAAAAACGGCTTGCAGGGCTGCCGATATAGTGTTGCGTTCGCGGTGCATGCCAATAGAATGCGCCTGCACAACAGCCACGCCATTATACCAGTCGATAATCAGCCCCGAACAGCCGTCGCCCTCGCCATGCACCAGCCGGAAGCAGTTGGTTTGCGGAGGGACCACCGCCTGCCGCACCGCCCGAATACCCCGCAGTTTGCCGGTCCAGTAGGCCACATCGGGCGTGACTTGTTGAAACGAAAATAGCCGCACCACAATGCTGCCGTTATGGTAATGCCCCGTGCCGAGGTAGTTTTGCCGGAAGTCGGCCACGGCTACAGTGTCGCCATCAGCTACCTCGCCCTCGATGCGAGCAACGGCCCCCGAAAATACCCAGGGATGAAACCGACGGACGGGCTGCTCTTTGCCCGGTAGCAAGTAAACGGTAGAATAGGTCATACTAAGCGTTGGGTCATTTAACAAGCGTGGGGTTCATGTCGCCAATGACGGTCAATAACTCGCTAATCATCATAGCAGTAGCTCCCCACACGCGGTGGCTCTGAATCTGGTAAAAGGGGGCATCGACGGTAATCCCGCGCACCTGAATCTGACTGTCACCCACAATGGTTTTGTCCAGTAGGGTGGCTAGTTCCACCTCCACTACAGCATCGACCTCACGGGGGTCGGGGTAAAAATCGGGGCGATGCGGCAACACCCCCACTACGGGCAGCACATAAAAATTACTCGGGGGGATAAATAGTTCGGTCAATAGCCCCAGCACCTGTACATCATTCACCCGAATGCCAATCTCTTCCTGAGCCTCACGCAGGGCAGTACGGGTCAGGTTTTCATCCGTTCGTTCCATCCGCCCCCCCGGAAACGCCATCTGCCCGGCATGAACGCCATCATATTGCGGGCGCAGAATGAGCGGCAACCAGATGGCACTCTGATACGGGTAGAATGCAATGAGCACTGCCGATCGGCGGGTACGCTCATTGGGGCGGATATTGAGCCGCTCACGCGCCGACGAAGCCATTATCTTATGTGCTTCTTCGCCGGGTAGTGGCTGCAGCAGCCGCTGTTGCAACCGCTGCACAAACGTATGAAACGAAAGGTCTGTCATTGTCTGGTTGGTGGTTGATACTTCTTCACTAACTGTTCGGCGCAGCGTTCGCCATCCATAGCGGCAGAGACGATGCCCCCAGCGTACCCTGCCCCTTCACCACAGGGGAACAACCGACTTACCCCCGTATGTTCGCAGGTATCGGCATGGCGTGGTATTCGGACGGGCGACGAGGTGCGGCTTTCAACCCCAATGATCTGTGCCTCATTGGTGAGGTAGCCCCGCATTTTCCGGCCAAAGTCGCGCAAACCCAGCCGCAGGGGTTGGGCAATGTGGCGGGGCAATACCTCATCCATCCGCACCGAAGCCAGGCCCGGCTGGTATGACGTTGGCAACAAATCGCGGGAAACGTGTCCATCCACAAAATCGGCAACGCGCTGAGCCGGGGCGGTTTGCGAAGGGTCGGTGCCGTTTCCCCCGCCCAAGCGGTAGGCCCACTGTTCCAGCTCCTGTTGCAACGCTAAACCCGCCAGCACGCCCGCATCGGCATAGGGTTTCAGGTCGGCATCGGTAATGGCCACCACCAGTCCGGAGTTGGCAAACCGCGAGTCCCGGCGCGAGGGCGACATGCCATTCACCACCAGTTCGCCAGGGGCGGTGGCAGCCGGCACAATAAATCCACCCGGACACATGCAGAATGAGAATACGCCCCGCTCCACGCCATCGACCCGCGTTTGGGTCACCAGGCTATACGACGCAGCCGGCAGGTAACTATCCCGCTCGCCTGCGCAGTGGTACTGCACCCGGTCGATAAACGCCTGCTGATGCTCGACCCTCACCCCCATCGCAAAGGGCTTAGCCTCGATGGCGATGTGTTGCGCCTGCAACTGGTAAAAAATATCGCGGGCGGAGTGGCCAGTTGCCAAAATTACGCCAATGCCGGTATGCTCCCGTCCATCGGCGGTGACAACACCGCGCATACTACCCTGCACTACCACAAACTGGGTCACTTTAGTATCGAAATGCACCTCGCCCCCCGCGTCCAGGATACTCTGCCGCAGGTCGGTTACTACGGCGGGCAGTTTATTGGTGCCAATGTGCGGATGCGCATCCACCAGTATCTGATCAGTAGCCCCGTGGGCTACCAGAATCTCCAGAATCCGCCGAACATCGCCCCGTTTGGTGGCGCGGGTATAGAGTTTGCCATCGGAGTAGGTACCTGCTCCGCCTTCGCCAAAACAATAGTTCGATTCGGGGTTGACAACATGGTCTTTATTGATAGCCGCCAAATCGCGCCGACGGGCGCGGACATCGCCCCCCCGCTCCAGCACAATGGGTTTAACCCCTAGTTCAATCAATCGCAGGGCGGCAAACAACCCGGCAGGGCCGGCTCCCACCACAATCGCCTGTGGAGCCTGGCTAACTGTCACCTGCGGTTTTCGATACTGGATGAGCGGGGGCGGAGCTACACCAACATACGCGTCGGCCTCGACATGGACACGCACTTGCCGCCCTCTGGCATCAATCACCCGCCGACGTTGCCGCACCACCACATCGGGGCTGGGCATAACCGCCAAACTAGCCAACGCCTGCTCGCGAAATTGGGTATCGTCGAAAGCCTGTTCAGGGGGGAGCGTCAACGAAATAGAATGAATCATAATACAGGTGGCGGAGAGTTATTCCGCAGGCTGTTCCGAAGAATGACGGCAAAGATACCACCAACAGGGTCGGCTATTTTTTAACAAGTACCTCTTTCTTTGGGTTCATACCTTAAACAGGTACTCCGCCATGAAAAACATTCTATTTCCAACCGACTTCACCAATACCCACGCCCCTGCTCTCGACTGGCTGCGGCTCTTCGCTCGACAGTTCAACGCGGGGATCACCCTGGTCCACGCGTTTCAGCCCATGATTCCAGATAGCAGTTTTCTAACGTTTAACGACATGGGGGCGGGGGCGATGGCCTCACAGGAGTTGGAAGAGATTAGCCGACGACATCTGGAAAAGTTAGCCATTCAACTCCGGGGAGAGGGCTTTTTGGTGCAGACCGACTGGCGGGTGGGGAATGTAGAAGGTGAAGTGCTGGACGCTGCCCGGCAGTTTACCGCCGACCTGATTGTAACAGGCCACTCCGAACAAACCACCTTTTTCGACCGCCTGGCAGGTAGTGCTTCATCGGGCATTGCTACGGCTGCTGACCTGCATTGTCCAGTGCTGATAGTGCCCAACCAGGCACGGGGAGCGGCTATTCGGACTATTACGTACCTCATGCAGCCCAAAACCACTCAGAGTGAAGTGAGTGACCACACCGCCAATCTGCTCGATGCCTTTGGAGCAACCCTGCACGTACGCACTCCCGATCAGGTTAACGCCGATCCCGCCGATTTGCTTGTCTTGACCTTAACCGACAAGGGGAGTGTAGTACATGATGTGCTCAACCAGAAAGATATT
>JBBQUC010000304.1:0-5597 GCA_038212815.1 Cytophagales bacterium | reverse complement strand
ACCTGAATATCAGATAAAACGGGAGTTAAGATGAACACCGTTTCGTAGTCCTTTTGGAACATGATAAATGAATTGGTTTAAAATGAGGGCGCAAAGGTACGGAATCCCTCCATAAAAAGCAAAGAATCACTCTATTGCTTCAGGGCATACAGTCCCTCTACAGGATAATGGTCGGAGAAGGGAAAATCGCGGTGGGTTTGGAAATCGAGAGGTTGCAGGTGGTGGGGGTCGTAAAACTGATTGTCGATGCGGATATAGCGGGGGGCACGGTTAAGCGAGAAGCCAAACCCCCGGCCTGCGTCTTCAAAGCTGTTCCGCAGGAGCCGACGCAGCCGTTCATACACCACACTGTAGGGCGTATCGTTAAAATCGCCTACGAGCAGCACTGGATATGGGCTTTGCCGAATCTGGTCCTCGACCACCTCTACCTGTTCCCGGCGTTTGATAAAGCCTTCTTTCAATGCCCCCAGCACCCCGTGCGTTTCGTGGCGTACCCCAGCCAATTCAGCCTGATTAAATACCCGGCGCACCCGAATCCCCATCGACTCCAGGTGAACGTTGATAATCCGCAGGGTATCCTGCTCAATTAGTAAGTCGGCCCACAGCAAGCCATTGGTCTCATTAAAAACCACTTCGCCCCGGTTCAGAATGGGGTAGCGCGAGAAAATAGCGACCCCCGGTGCCCCATTCTCAATATGCAGGCCACGAGGGTGCAGGGTAGTTGAATCCCGATACCCAGCGGCCCGCAGCCGGTTGATGGTCTGAAACGCGGGCTGTGCTGATGCGTTGTTATAAAACTCCTGAAAACATTTGACAGGAGCCGGATGCTGCACTACCCACTGAGTAATAGCCTCCGACTCTGCCAGCGGGCGGGTATGTTCCAGAAAACCATTCACCCCAAACTGCATAACATTGTAATTCATCACTCGAACTGTGATTTGCCCGGTGGGCTTATCGGTTATGCGGTTCCAGGCGAACGTTCTGGCCCAAAAGGGGAAACCTACCAGCAGCACCAACGCCGATAGTGTGCTGCGCCAGGGGCGGGCGGCTAACCACAGGCCTACAAACACCAGATTGATGGCCCAGGCTACGGGCATAGTGATAAGCAGCATACTGGCCGACCAGTGTTGTAGCGGCAGGTAATGGAGCAGCCCATACAACAACAGGGTATAAAGCACTGCCAGCCAGTTGAGCGACCACAACAGCGAACGGAAGAGAAAAGCCAGAAACGAACCAACACGAAAACGAGACATACGAACGGAATGGGTCAGGCTAACCACGCTTGTTTAACCGGCCAAACTTACTGCCAAATCAGCTACCAACACAGCTTGCTTGCTTTATGCTTCTGAATACCTTACCTTTGCACCGCTTTTTTTAGTATTTCGTGTCTTAGAAAAGGGAGTTCGGCTCCCTTTTTTGTTAGCCAAAAAAATGAACGACGAAGCCCGTATTGCCGATCTGCTACAGCCTTATCTAAACAACGACCAGTTTTATGTGGTTGGCATTCAGGTTGCTGGCAAACGTGGAGGGCATTTAAAGGTAACCGTTCTGGTCGATAGCGATGTCGGCATTACAATTGACGAATGTGTGAGCATTAGTCGGCAGTTGGGCCACCAGATGGACGAGTTAAATTTCTTTGGTGAATTACCCTTCACGCTCGAAGTATCGTCGCCCGGAGTAGATCAGCCGCTCACATTTCGGCGGCAGTACGTCAAAAACGTAGGTCGGTCGTTGAGTGTGATGCTACAAACTGGCAGTGTACTAACGGGTAAACTCGTATCGGTGGGCGATGTTGATTTTGTGATCGACGTGCCGCCGAGCCGGAAAAAAGCGACGAGAAAGAAAGAAGAACCGGCTCCCCTGCCCGAAGGCCCGCAAACGCTGCGGTTCGATGCCGTGCAGAAGGCCAATGTACTGATCCTATTTAACTGAAGTTTACGGTGAAAGCTGAAAACAAAAAAGCACAAATGACCAGCGGACTGTTAATCGAGTCGTTCGCTGATTTTGCCCGGTCGAAAAGTATTGACCGGCCCACGATGATTGCCATTCTGGAAGAAGTTTTCCGGACGATGATTCGTAAAAAATACGGCACCGACGAGAACTTCGACGTGATTATCAACGCTGATAGCGGTGACCTCGAAATGTGGCGCACCCGCGAGATTGTGGATGATAACTCAGAAGACATCTGGGACTACGATAAAATACCCCTGGCCGAAGCCCGCAAAATTCAGGACGACTTTGAGGTAGGCGAGCAGGTAGCCGAAGAGGTAAAACTTGACGACTTTGGTCGGCGGGTAGTGCAAACAGCCCGGCAAACGCTGATCCAGAAGATCAAAGATCTCGAAAAAGAACTGCTATATCAGAAATACAAAGATCAGGTGGGCGATCTGGCCACCACGGAGGTGTATCAGTTGCTGAAAAACGAGACCATTATGGTCGATACCGAAAATAACGAACTGAGTCTGCCCCGGCAGGAGCAGATTCCGAAAGACCGGTATCGCAAAGGAGAAGCCGTCAAAGCCGTTATCAAGAGCGTGGAGATGGTTAACGGGTCACCCAAGATTATTCTCTCCCGAACGTCGCCGGTATTTTTGGAGCGGCTGTTCGAGACTGAAATTCCGGAGATTTATGATGGTCTGATCTCCATTCGCAAGATTGTGCGTGAGCCGGGCGAGCGGGCTAAAGTAGCCGTCGAATCGTACGACGACCGGATTGATCCGGTAGGTGCCTGCGTAGGCATGAAAGGTTCGCGGATTCACGCTATTGTGCGTGAGCTTAACAACGAGAACATCGACGTAATCAACTATACCGATAACCTTGAACTGCTTATTACCCGCTCCCTCAGCCCTGCTAAAATTGGCTCGATGCAAATCGACAAAGAGGCCGGACGCGTATCTGTCTTTATGAAACCCGATCAGGTATCACTGGCCATTGGTAAAGGCGGGCAGAACATTAAACTAGCGGGCCGACTAGTGAATCTGGAGATTGATGTATTCCGCGAGAATGAAGGGCAGGAAGACGACGAAGACGTGAACCTGAGCGAATTCTCCGACGAAATTGATAATTGGATTATTGAAGAGTTTCACCGTGTAGGCCTCGATACGGCCAAGAGTGTACTGGCCCTCAACAAAGAGGAACTGGTACGTCGAACCGATCTCGAAGAAGACACCGTCGAGGAAATCCTGAACGTACTGCGTCAGGAGTTTGAATAGTGGATACCGCATGATGGACAATGAATAATGTGTTTGTTCTGTCCATTGTACATTATTCATTGTCCAGTAAGTAATGCGGGATTTTTATTAGCTAAATCGTTGTTCTTTCCCTACAAACAACCATTAACTTTGCGGTTTATCGACCGAATATATGGCAGAAGATAAGTCAATGCGCCTAAGCCAAGTGGCAAGAATTCTCAACAAAGGGTTAGCCTCTGTTGCGAGTACACTTTCTGCCAAAGGGTTCAAGGTAGACATAAATCCTAACACGAAAATTGGTGCCGAGCTACTCGGTGTGTTAGAAAAAGAGTTTAAAACGTCGGAATTGCTGAACGGAATGCGTAAGCCCGCTGAGACAGTGGTAGCTGATACGCCCCGTAAGCCCGATGATAGCGTAGTGCTATGGACGCGCGATAGCCAGGGCCGTCCCGTCGATGCAACCGCGGCACCGACTGCCCCTCAACCGGCACAGCCTGTAGCCCCTAAACCGGCAGTTCCTGAAACCGTTTTGACGGATAAATTGCCAGGGTTAAAAGTGCTTGGCCACGTTGATTTGACTACAAAGCCAACCACTCCACAACCACAGCCTGTTGCCAAAGCACCAGTGCAGGCTGCACCTGTACCCGTTCAGCCTGCTGCGCCAGTTGCACCTGCTAAACCGGCACCGGTAGCCGTGGCTGCTCCTGTTGAGGTAAAACCACCTGCAGTACCTGTAGCCGTGCAACCTACACCGGCACCTGTAGCTCCAGCTCCGGTTGAACCACCTAAACCCGCACCTGTTCAGCCTGCTGCGAAGCCAGTTGCTGAGCCTGCACCCATTCAGGTGGTCGTTATCCCAACTCCTGCTCCAGCAAACGTTACCCCAGCCCCGGCTGTGCCCGTTCAGGCTACGCCGGTAGCCTCTAAACCAGCTGAATTGCCTAAAGAAACGTCCCCCAAACCGGCCCCTGCCGCTACTCGGCCAGCCCCTTTGGCTACCCCTGTAGCAGCACCCGCAGCTAAACCAGCTACGCCACCTGCCGAGCCAGTTGCTCCAACTCCTGAAAAGCCTGTTGAAACGATTCGGGCTGAAGGACGGCACCAGCTACAAGGACTTAAAGTACTGGGTACTATTCAGTTGCCAACACCAAGTGGCCGCACTGGTGGAAACTCTGATAACGATAAGAAAAAGAAGCGCAAACGAATCCGTACCCGCGAGGGAGGTTCTGACGCACCAAATCAGCAAGGTAATAACGCCAATCGCGGCCCGCGCGATAACGCGAATCGTGGCAACAGTACTGCTACGCCCGTTTCACCCGCCGACCGGGCTGCCCAACGCGGGGCAGGGGAGCGCGGTCAGGCAGCCAGCCGGGCTGCCGGAGACCGGCCCGCAGGCGACCGCAATCAGAACAACACCACGAACACGGGTAACCGCCCACCAGCCAATCCGGCAGGCGGAGGGGGTGCGGCTGGTGCAAACCGACCCAGCATGGGCCAGAATGCAAACCGGGGTGGCAACAATAACCGTTCCAATGCGGGTGGCAACCGGCAACGTCCCGGCACCGACCGCCGGGAGGCTCCAACGCAGCGCGAAGTAGCCGATAGCATCCGCGCAACGCAAGCCCGGATTCAGGGCGGCAATACCCGCTCTAACCGGGGTGCTGACCGTCGGCGCGAACGCCGGCGCGACTTTGAACAGGGTCGTCAGAATCAGGTTGAGCAGGAGGAACTGGAAGCAAAAATCCTGAAAATTACTGAGTTTGTGTCGGCTAACGACCTGGCCTCCTTCATGGATGTGTCAGTGAACGAGGTAATTTCAGTTTGTATGAACCTCGGTATGTTCGTATCGATCAACCAGCGACTCGATGCCGAAGCCATTACGGTTATTGCCGATGAGTTTGGCTACGATGTACAGTTTGTTTCGGCTGAGGAAGAAGCTGAGGCGGGTGTGGCCGAAGAAGCAGATGCGCCCGAATCGCTGATTGAGCGGGCACCCATTGTGACCATCATGGGCCACGTCGATCATGGTAAAACATCTTTGCTCGACTATATTCGCCGAACCAAAGTGGCGGCTGGCGAAGCTGGGGGCATTACCCAGCACATTGGTGCCTACAGTGTAAAAGCGCAGGGTGGCCGTCAGATTACGTTCCTAGATACACCGGGTCATGAAGCCTTTACGGCCATGCGGGCACGGGGTGCTAAAGTAACCGATGTAGTTATCATTGTGATTGCTGCCGACGACAGTGTGATGCCCCAAACTCGCGAGGCCATCAACCACGCGCAGGCGGCTGGTGTACCCATTGTCTTTGCCTTCTCGAAAGTGGACAAATCCGGTGCCGATACCGAAAAAATTCGGCAGGAACTGTCGCAGATGAACATGCTGGTCGAAGACTGGGGTGGTAAATA